>CAMKRB010000087.1 GCA_946415045.1 uncultured Myxococcales bacterium | reverse complement strand
GCAATGAGCCACGAGTGCTCATTGGCCAACCCGACGCTCGATGCTCGGCGCTCTTCGCCAGTATCTCACACATATCGGGGTAACGCTATATCCATAATGGTTAAACATAGCCTTATTTTTTGTAACGGTTCAGCTTTCTGCCTGGGGCCTTTTTGAAAAAAAGATCCACGATGGCCCGCGCAGCCCTATTCAAACGCTTTCATCGCCTCATCGAGTTCCGACTGTGCTTCAGCCCATGCTTCGAAAGTCTGTTCGAGCGATTCTTCGGCCCGGGATTTGCGCGTCGTCAAATCCTTAATCCTCGCGCTGTCCTGATACGTCTGGGGATCCGACAATTCGGTGTTGATTTCGGCGATTTCGGCTTCGAGCCTGGCGGTCTCGGCTTCGAGCTGTTTGACGCGATCGGCCAGATGCTTTGTCGCTTTTTTAACGGCTTCGCGTTGTTGTGCCGACTCGATCCTGCGGCGTTTTTTACCATTGGCCGATTCTTCACGGTTTTCAGTCACTTCAGGCTGTTCTGCCGCGCGAGCCGCCAAAAACGCCTCATGCTCGCTGTAGGTACCATCAAAAATATCGAGCTTTCCGTGTTCTATTGAGACGATCTTATTGCAAACCTTATCGATGAACCAGCGATCGTGCGAAATCACGACGATAGTTCCGGTATAATCCATCAGCGCCTGTTCCAGAGCTTCGCGGGAATCCAGGTCGAGATGATTCGTCGGCTCATCCAGCAGCAGCAGATTGGGCGATCTGAGCAGAATCTTGGCCAGCGCCAGCTTATTCTTTTCGCCGCCCGAAAGCACCGAAACCGGCTTATCGATATCTTCACTCGTGAATAAAAATGCGCCCAAAGCCGCTCGCAGCATCGTCATCGTGATGGTATCGGGCAATCCGGCAGCCGCTTCTTCGAGCAGCGTTTTGGAAAAATCGAGCGCATCGACCTGATGCTGTGCAAAATGCGCCAGATGCACGCGATCGGCCAGCAACCGCTCGCCTTCGAACGGAATGATGTTCGCAAGAATCTTCATCAGCGTCGATTTGCCCGCGCCGTTCGGAGCCACCAGCGCCATCTTGTCGCCACGGAACACGCGGAAATCGATATCTTTATATACGACGTTATCGTCATAGGCTTTCGAAACATGCCGCAATTCGAGCAAAATCTGAGGCGGCCGCTCGGGAGGCGGAAAATGGAAACGCACCTTGCGCCGATTCTGCAGCAGCTGCACGGTCTCCATCTTTTCCAGCTGTTTCACGCGGCTCTGCACCTGTTTTGCCTTTGTTGCCTTATAGCGAAAACGCTCGATAAACGCCTGTTTCTGCGCGATTTCCTGCCGCTGCATTTCAGCCGTCTTTTCGAGTTGTTCCTCAAGTGCCGCGCGCATTTCCAGGTAGTGGTCATAGTTGCCGGGAAACAGCAGCAGCCCGTTGTCATCGAGCGATGCCACGCCATCGATCACATGATTCAGAAACGCGCGGTCGTGGCTCACGACGAGCAAAACGCCGGGATATCCGGCCAAAAACGATTCCAGCCACGCCAGCGACTCGATATCCAGATGATTCGTCGGTTCGTCGAGCAGCAGCAAATCGGGTTTCGACAGCAGCAGTCGCGCCAGCAAAATGCGCATCTGCCAGCCGCCCGAAAACTCGGTGGTCAACTTCGTGAGCTCGTCCTGCGCAAACCCCAGCGACGCCATAATCGACTGTGCTTCCGAACGCAGCCTGTAACCGCCGCCCGTTTCATACGCATGCTGACAGGCGCCCAGCTGCTCGATATTCTGGTCGCTTGGATTGGCCTCAACCACGGCCTGCAGACGCTCGATTTCATCCGCCAAATCGAGCAAATCCTGACGCCCCGAAAGCACCAGGTCAAGCGCAGGCATCGCATCCAGAAGCGTGATTTCCTGCGGCAAATACCCCACTGTCATCGTCTTTGGGATGATCACGCTTCCGCCGTCGGCTTCCAGCTCGCCCGCAATAATCTTCAGCATCGTCGATTTACCTGCACCATTGTGCCCCACCAGCGCCGTCCGCGCAAACCGGTCAATCTGCCACGTGATGTCTTCAAACAGCTTTTGTGGCCCAAAATACTTTGTCAAACCCGATATCTGTATCATTGCACTCCAACCCGCACAAAAAAACCGCCGCACTTCTAGCGGTAATGCACGCAAATCACAATCTATTTGTTGCATCTGGCCCGGCTATTGGCTGCGCCAATACGCCGTGCGGTGCCGCTATCTGCGATACGCGGCACCATGCTGCCCCCCGGCAAGGAGAGCAGCGTGCCCGGTTTCAAATTCTGCCTGCTGTATGTTGTCCTTCTTGATGGATATCGTTTATTTCCATGTCAAAATGCCATCCGAAGTATCCAGATATAATCTGCCGCCCGACAAAATAAACCGATCGACAAGCCAGGGCAAAGGAATCTGCGCTTTCACCCCGCCATTTTCCGGATCGAGCGCGACGACAGCCCGGTCGAGCAAAACATAGATAATACCGCCATATGTCATGATATCTTTCGGCGTCGAAACTGTCCGGTATTTCCACAACGGCTTGTGTTCGACGATATCAAATGCCAGCAGATAACCGCCAGCTTCCGAAACGATGAGCGTTCCCGGATGACTGCAATGCACCAGCGTGGGTTCAAGTACCGTCGTTTCCCAATCGATTTCCCTGCTCTCGTAGCGATACGATACGAGATGACCCGATGAAGTTGAAAAGACCATTCTGTCTTTGAATGCGCACGATGGGTATCGCTTTTGTTTGCTCCCCGTCACGAGTTTTTGCACATGTGACACACTGCCGTCTTTGTTCACCGCAATCAGGTGGTGATCGGTGGCAGCATAAAGCGTCGTATCGGTTGCGGCAAATCCGCGCAAACCGCCGGACATCGGCGAAATCCGCCATTTCAGAATGCCGCTGTTCCTGTCCAGACACTGAAATTCGACGGCTTTGGCCTGAGCCGGATCGTTGCCCGTATAGAGACATATCACGTCGTCGTCGAGATACATGTTCAGATCACCGTCTTTCGCCTGCGACTGGAACGATATCGTGGATTTCCACGCCTGTGACGAGCGCTCGGGATGGTAATAAAGCGCCACACGGCTGGCCGATTCAGACGATACGATGAACGTCGATTTGGACTGGCAGACCATCGCTATCGGTACGACCGACAATATCCCCGGCGGTGCATAGGGAGACGCCAGCTGTCTGAGCATTACCCCACTCTGGCCGTTATCCTGGTCTTCGACGACGCATCCGATCGGATAATACCGATGGGATGCAACTTTGAGCGCACTCAGATCGCCCGTCAGAACCTTGGTGCTCAGCCCCTGTGCTCTGAGCCATTGTTCGGTTTGTTCGGTATCAATCGCTGTAAGCAGCGGCAATTCACGCTCAAATCGCTTCCAGAAATGCGCGTTCACCGCCGATTCATTGGCGACCATGTTCTCATCCTGCCATTTATACGTCCAGTCGTGCCACGAGATGGTTTTGGACTCGCCGGTTTTCAGATGCATGCTGAGCATAAATTTGTACGATGCCCGCAATGGCGAGGTTTTAGAGGCTTTTCTCAGACGGATGGCCTGTTTTTGATAGTCGATATGCAGGTTTCCCCATACCGTATCATACCGATCGATCGACGCGGATTTGCGCAGTTCAAAGGGTTGCGGCGCATGCGCATTCAACTGTTCCAGAATACGGTTTTCGGTCGTTTCGATGAGATTTCTTGGAACACCGCGCGTCGAAACTGTGACGCGGATAACCAGCGGTGTATATGCCGCACCAAACTGGCTGAAAGGAATCCGCTCGGTATCAACCGGCACCAGCATTTCTGCCGATTTGTCATCGATTGAGCCAATATCGATCACAGCTTCCTTCACCGCTGCGTTGGCCGAAGACTGACGCGGCTGCGCTGGTTTTTCCAGTTCGTCGGCTGTCAGGCGTTCGATATTTGCCGAAACCTGTGCGATATCCCGCGTCTGGGATTTCTTTTTTGCCGATTGCTTAACCGTCGGTTCCTTGCATCCAGCAAGCATGGACAGCAGCGCCAGCATGATTATGGTTATCAACCGATATCGCATGTTTCGTCATTTGCCGTTCTTGAACGTTGACCACAAAGCGTGTATGAAACACGATTGAGCAAGGCTATTGTCATAAGACATTTCTATGGCGATGCCAATCTGATGAAAGTAAAAAAATGTCACAACCAGTCACAACATCCACAACAGAACCCTCTGCGCAGCAATTTCCGGTGATTTCCCAGGTCGAGGAAGAGCTGTTGATGCCGAATGTCATCGAACCGGCTTCACTCAAGTCACAGCATGGCTATACCTGTGCCAATCATCCGAACGAAGAGGCATTTTGCCTGTGCGCCAAATGCGGCAACAAACTGTGCCGCAGCTGCTGTGTGCCCATTGTTGGCCGCCGTTATTGTATCAACTGCGTCGTCCAGGATGATAACCTGCGGGCCGCCTACGATCGCGAAATGCTGCGCCCCAGAATCTTTCAGGCTGCGCTCGAAATACAGTCCGTCAAAGCACCGCAAAAACTCACCGATCTCCCGGACGGTTTGCGGAATATGCTCACCAAAACGACGATATTCTTTATCAATGCACGAAAATCGCCGTTCAAGCTGACGTTTCCGATGGCCATGGTCGCTTTGGCCCCCAACAGCGTCGTGAGTTTGCTGTACCATCTCGACACCGTCGTTCCTCAGACCGAGCAATACAAGCAGCTCTACGAAACGCTCAGTGCGATGCCAGAATATGGCCGGGTGGCCGTTGCGCTCATATCCACAGCACTCCAGATATTGCTGATCGATTTGGTGTTTTTTATCTGTGCAAAAGCATTTACCAGCAGCAATATGACCTACCGCGAAGCCGGCAGCGTGATGCACTATTGTCTGCTCCCGCTCGTCTTTTCGCTGTTCGGCACAGTTTTCGAACTGCCGGTCATTTCTTTTATTTCGGTGATTCTGATGATCATGCTCACGACGACGGCCTCCCGTGCCTCGACGCAAAGCACTTTCTTTCAGTCGTTCGGAATGATGATCACTTTTATTGTGATTTCCACTATATTTAAACTGCTGTAAACAGGCGAACACACCAGTTTCGGAGGAAGCATGAAAAAAGCATTGTTGTTGACCGCTTTGTCGCTATTGGTTTGCGGTTGTCATCCGACCCCCGAGCCTTCGAGTGCCGCACCGGAAACACCCGAAAGCGCTGCAGATCCGGCACCTGCACAATCTCCGGAACCCCAGACTGCACCGGTCCGCGAAGCCGTTGTCGGCACAGAATGGGGCTTTTTCTATAAGGAAAGACGGGATGAAGCCAGCCTCGATATCTACAAACGCGCTCTGAAACTCGTCAAGGATCAGACGGGCACCTCCGGAACGCTCAGCACCGTTTCTCGTCATATCGGCGACTGGTATCTGATGATTATTGAAATCGAGGACAACACGCCACGTGATATGATTCCAACGGATGCCCCGCCCCCCGATACCGAGCGCGCCTATCTGGTCGACATGGCCGCTGAAAAGGTCGTGCAAACCGGCGATATCCTCGCCGCTCGCCCGTTCTATCGCGGCTTGCATCTGGACAGACATGTGCCTTCTGTGGATCCCGACGTCGAAAGCAGCTATCTGGGATCGATTGCTGCGTCTCTATCCGCAGTGAACTTTGGCCATACGCGTTACATCGAGCCCATTCAGGGACAGCGTTTTCCCGATGGCGTCGGCGGCCCTCGGCTCAGTGCCGGACCCAATGGCGCTTTGTTTACATATTATATCAGCGGACGGGGAATGATGTATTCCATTACCGAATGTAAACTCAGAGTGTCGGATACTGCGTATGAGTTCACATCCGACATCTTCCAGCCAAAAGAAGCACAGTAGCGCCAAACGGCCATTCACGCTTTGATTCTCTTACGGCTTATAGCTTATAGCTTGTGATCCAGAAACCAGGCGCTCTTTGAATCCACACCATAAGCCATAAGCCATAAGCAGCGATGCCTTAGTCTTTGTTTTGCTTTGAAACGATGATCTGGCGCAGTTCGTCGATGGATTGCTGTAATTTGTTGACTTTCGCATCGAGCTCGTCGTTGTTGTCGCTGACCATGGCATCGACAAAAATGGAGTTGATAATCGACATGCCAATGATGCCGCCAACGAACAGCTGTGCGCAAAAATAGATGCGAATGAGGTGCGTCCAGATCGAGCTCCCAAGCGCGGATGCAATGGTGTCGGGAATTTCGTACCATCCCTCGACCGAGAAAATTCTGAACGTCGAATAGATGGAATCAAAAGGCGTGCCGAAAAATTGCGGTGCCACAGTCGCAAACAGACCGCAGTCGATGAGCGCAAAAATAATGATAAAGAGCAATATGGCGAGCAAAAATGCCGACGATTGCTTGAGCGCCAGCTTGAGATTCCGGACGATGATGGCAAATCCGGGAAAGAGCGATTCGATTCGAAAAATGCGGAAAATGCGCAGGCTTCTGAGTGCCATCAGGAATGAAAAATCATTCAGCGGCATGTCGATAAAATAGTTGGCCAGCGACGGAAGGCTGAGAATGACGAGCAATCCGTCCATCACGTTGATAGCTTTGGCCCAATAGCCCCTGATACCCAAATGGATGTGCTTGATCACCATCTCAAACAAGAAAAAGATGGTGCAGGCTGCATCTATAATGATAACCGGCGGACTGGTGACGCCGACCTCAAGCAGGAAGATGACGATGGTATTAATGATGACAACGGCAAGTACGGCATTGTCGTTGAGGAAAATGTTTGGCGATTTTAGCATTCAGGTGACCGTTGACAACTGAGATGGTGCGGCAATATGCCGAAGCCCGGTTCAGGCGCGCTATATCTAAACAAATGATGTTTTTTGTCAATGGGATATGGAGGAAGAGCCAGGAGTGCCGTATTTAAACATGGATTGGATATTGCGCACACCATAGTAAACCCACTTAAACTGCAGCGTTTTTGTCGAAATGGGGAAGGGGCCCCATTGAGTCTTTTGTGGGCCATGATATCTGGCAGAATACGGAAACCAGTAAAAATATTGCGGGTTTCAAGGGGCTCAGCCCCTTGACGGGGTTTGGGGCAGAGCCCCCAAAAAAGTAAATGCGGCAGCCCTGGATGGAAAGCCCGGTAATCATCCGGCGCATGATATACATATTCATCCCATGGTGATATCATTGTATCATTGTGTGTCTTTTGGTGCATTTGACCAGGAGACGATGCGTGAATCGTCGGAATCAACTGCGGGGCTGGAGCTGTGATATCTTTCTTTTTGGCGCTGGTTGTATTGGTTGTCGGTTACATGGTTTACGGGAAGGTTGTCGAGCGGGTATTCAAGCCGTCCGACCAGCCGACGCCTGCGATTGCAAAACCTGATAATGTCGATTATGTGCCGTTATCGACGCCAAAGGCGTTTTTGGTGCA
Source organism: uncultured Myxococcales bacterium (assembly GCA_946415045.1). Classification (GTDB taxonomy): domain Bacteria; phylum Myxococcota_A; class Bradymonadia; order UBA4248; family UBA4248; genus UBA4248. Next base: position 3,497 of record CAMKRB010000087.1, on the reverse strand, counting down.
GTTTCTGAACATCGCGGGGCTTGGGCCGATTTTTGGCGCGATTTCGGGAGCTTTGTGGGGACCATGCGTCTATCTTTGGATCGTGTTTGGGACGATTCTGGCGGGCGGTGTGCACGATTTTTTATCGGGCATGTTATCGGTGCGCAATGATGGCGCCTCGATATCGGAGGTCACAGGAAAGTATCTGGGGACCGCGATGCACAACGTGATGCGGGTATTTTCTGTCGTGCTGCTCGTGATGGTAGGCGTCGTATTCATGGTCGGACCGGCGGCGCTTTTGGCGCGTCTGACGCCCGACTGGCTGAATATGCAGTTATGGATAGTAATCATTCTCATCTATTATTTCTGTGCGACGCTGCTTCCGGTGGATAAAATTATCGGCAAAATCTATCCGGTATTTGGATTGCTGCTGATATTGATGGCGCTGGGCATTGCGGCCAGCACAATTTATTACAGCGGTGAACGCCCGATGATGGAACTGACGCTGGACAACCTGTATCCCGGCAGTCTGGACAATACTTCGGCTGCGCCGATCTGGCCCCTGATGTTTATCACAGTGGCTTGCGGAGCGATATCGGGGTTCCATGCGACGCAATCACCGATCGTTTCGCGATGCATCAAATCAGAGCGAGAAGGGCGCAGAATATTCTATGGCGCAATGGTTGCCGAAGGCGTGATCGCGTTGATTTGGGCTGCTGCTGCTGTCGCATTTTTCTGGAATCCGGATGGCAGCGGACTGGCGGCGCTCAAGGAAATTGGCGGCGGCAATTCGAATTCCGTGTATGAAATGTGCGTGGGATTGCTGGGAAGTGTGGGCGGTATCATTGCGTTGGTTGGAGTGATTGTATGCCCCATCACCTCTGGCGATACGGCTTTTCGCAGTGCCCGTATGACGCTGTTTGACTGGTTCAAGCTTGACGAAAAGAAAATTCCGGTGCGGCTGAGTGTCGCCGTTCCATTGCTTTTGGCGGGATTTGGCATTTCATTCCTGAATTACAGCGTTGTATGGCGGTATTTTTCGTGGGCAAATCAGACGCTTGCAATGATTGTTTTGTGGGCTGGTGCTGTATTTTTAGCTACCCACGACAACGGACACAAAAATCACTGCTGGCTGGCGGCAGCACCAGCGACATTTATGTCGGCGGTTTCCGTGACCTATCTGATGTATGCACCGGAATGCCTGAATCTGGGTGCGCATGGATCGACCGGTGTGACGATTTCGTATATTGTTGGTATTGCAGCTGCCGTGATCTTTTTGAGCATTTTTATGCTCACAACCTATCGTCATCCCCAGAAGAGCCGCGAACGGTATGAAAAGATCCATCTGGAGCGCAGGCCAACAGTTTCGGAATAGCACACAGCGAGCCGTATGGCGCAGCCATAGGCGAGCAGGGGCGACCCGTGTGGTCGCCCCAAAAAAAAATAAAAAATTAAAAAAAATTAAAAAAATGTATTTTTTTGTTGCAAAGTGAAAAAAATGTGTTTTGCAAAAAACAAAAAATAAGTTGACAGTGTAGGTGCAAGGGCGTAGAGTCTTGCGGCTTTTGTCCCTGCCGGCCGTGGGGACGTATTTTGCTGGTACCAGTCGTCAATACGCTGGAGCCGATTGGAGATTGTGCGCATGTTTTTAATGAAACCGGGTGAGTCTGTATTTTTGCTGAATTATTATGAACAGGCATATTCGGGCGAGGTGCGTACCACGCTTTAGGGCGTCAATTTACTCCCAGCTTTATATTTTTTTGACCTGAACTCGAGGAGATGAGATGGCATCTGTGATTCAGTCGAACTTCAGAGCGCGTCGCAGTTATGCGACAAGCAAGTGCATCGTCGATGTGCCGAACCTGATAGATATTCAACGGCATTCGTACGAGGCTTTTCTGCAGGCGAATGTGCCGCCGGAAGAGCGAACCGAAACGGGCTTGCAGGGTGTATTCAAGAGCATATTCCCGATTCGCGACTTTAATGAAACGAGCGAGCTGGATTTTGTGAGCTACGCACTTGAACCGTCGAAATACGATGTGGAAGAGTGTCATTCGCGCGGGATGACGTATGAGGCACCTGTGAAGGTCGAAGTGCGTCTGACGGTGTTTGACAAGGATGAGGATGGGAACAAGAGCATCCACGACATCCAGGAACAGCAGGTGTATTTTGGCGCGATTCCTTTGATGACGGACGAAGGAACGTTCATTATCAACGGAACGGAACGCGTGGTGGTGAGCCAGCTGCACCGCAGTCCCGGTGCGTTTTTTGACAACGACGGCGGCGCGAGTTCATCGACAGGAAAACTGAGTTTTTCGGCGCGTATCATTCCTTACCGCGGGTCGTGGGTGGATTTTGAATTCGACACAAAAGAATTGATTTGTGTCCGAATTGACCGTCGCCGCAAGATGTATGCAACAATTCTGCTTCGTGCACTCGGCTATTCGACCGAAGAATTGCTGAAGATGTATTACGACGTGGAGACGATTCACGTCGATGCAACGGGCATTCATCGTCCGCTGGAGCGCAAGTTCCTGCTGAATCAGCGTGCGGATTTCGACATTGTGGATCCGACGACGGGCGAATCGATCGTCCGCGAAAAGCGCAAATACAACGCGGGTGTTATCCGCAAGCTTCAGGCTGCAGGATTTACGAGCGTTCCGATGAGTCTGGAATCGCTGTGTGAACGCGTCGCAGCCGAGGATTATTACGACGAGGAAACAGGCGAAATCATTCTGGAATGCAACCAGCAGATTACGCCGGAAATTCTTGAGGATCTGGGTGCCCGCGGTATCAACGATATCCACGTGCTGTATTTCGATGACGACGGTCTGAATGTTGGCCGTCAGATGAGCAAGACGCTTGCAGCTGACAAGTGCTCGAGCCCCGAAGCAGCCCGCCTTGAGATTTATGCGCGTACCCGCCCCGGTGATCCCCCAACGCAGGAAATGGCAGATGCGCTGTTTGACGGGATGTTCTTTAATCCCGAGCGCTATGATCTGTCCAAAGTCGGCCGTCTGAAACTCAACCACAAATTCAAACTGAATACGCCGACGTCGCACACGACGCTGACGAAAGAAGATATCATCGAAACCGTGCGCTATCTGATCGATCTTGCGCAGGGCAAAGGCATGGCAGACGATATCGATCACCTCGGCAATCGTCGCGTTCGTGCGGTTGGCGAGCTGCTCGAGAATCAGTATCGCAACGGCCTGGCACGTATGGAACGTGCAATTAAGGAACGCATGACGATGAATCAGCCGACGGATGTGGTACGTCCGCATGATTTGATCAATGCGAAGCCGGTAGTTGCGGTGGTGCGCGAATATTTTGGTTCGAGCCAGTTGTCGCAGTTTATGGATCAGACGAACCCGCTGAGCGAACTGACGCATAAACGTCGTTTGTCAGCACTGGGTCCCGGCGGTTTGACGCGCGAACGCGCAGGTTTCGAAGTCCGCGACGTTCACCCGACACACTATGGCCGCATCTGCCCAATCGAAACGCCTGAAGGTCCGAAT
>CAMKRB010000086.1 GCA_946415045.1 uncultured Myxococcales bacterium | reverse complement strand
ATGTGCAGTGCATGTATTGGTGCTGTCGTGATCGGGAATCACTGCGGCTGCCGGATTGGACGGACCGCCTGGTGTACCGGGATTGCCGGGATTTTCGGGATCGCTGCTGCCCGGATCGACATAATCATTGGTATAGCCGACATCGATTGGGGTTGAGTCGTCGCAGCCAAATGGACATGATGCCATTATCAGGCATATCCATGGAATGGTATATCGTCTGTTCGTCATGATGAGGTGTCCCGATGAAGACAATGCAATCTGACTGAATCGCGTAAAAAAACAGCCTGTTCATAAACAGGCTGTGCGGCGCATCTGCGCGTGCAGTCATTTTATAAGAAAAAGCTACAAATGCAAGAGCGGGTGTCGTTTGGCGCTCATGGCGTCGAGCAGTGTTTTCCCGTGTGCGACAGCGGTGAGCTGGCAGGCGATGGAGATGGCGATTTCGGCTGCAGTGATGCCGCCATTGTCGACACCGATGGGGGCGTGAACTTTTTCAAGCGCATCGCGGGGAACGCCGGCCTCTATCATCAATTCAAAGATGTGCTTGAGTTTGACGGCTGATCCGATGCATCCGACGTATTTGGGCGTGAGTTCGGGGCGGCGCAGCACGGCTTCGAGACAGGCGCGATCCCCTGTGTGCTGGTGGGTGACGATGACAAAGAAAGCGTTTTGCGGCAAATCGAGTGTGGGAAGATCTTCGTAGGATGCGCAGAACGCGGCGGTTGCACCGGGGTGGTCTTCGAGCGTAGCAAATTCGGGGCGATCATCGATGATCGTGACGTCGAATCCGATATCGCTGGCGTATCTGGCAAGTGCGGTGCCGATATGGCCGCCGCCAAAGATGACGAGCGCATTGCGGGGAATGACGGTTTCGATGAGAATATCGGCTTTTCCGCCGCATCCGTTGCCGTCTTTGTCGTTGAAATCCTCATTGAGAATGCGCATTTTTTCGCCGTTTCGAATCATGTCGCGGGCGATTTTCTGCGCTTTGTATTCGACGCCGCCGCCGCCGATGCTTCCGAATGAATCGTTGGCAGTCACGCACATTTTGAATGCGGTGCGACCGGGAGAATTGATGCTGGCGTTCATGATCGTCACGATGGCAAACGCGGTGTTTTCGGATTCCAGCTGGGCCACGCGGGCGTAAAAATTCATATAAATCTCCTTTTGAATGGGGAAATCGGAGGGGGTAGCGGCGTATTGGTGCGGCGTATGCCGCGCCAATAGACGCGTAGGGGGAGACTTCCCCCACACAAAGAAAATACGCTATTTTTTGGCGATCGATTCGATGCGTTGCAGCCGGCTGAGGAAATCGCTTTCGGAAATGCCGATCTGGGACAGAATCTGGTGGATGAGATCGCCGATTTGCGTGAGTTCGCTGATGTCGATGGTGTAGCAGTCTTCGTCTTTTTCGATGAGATAGGCGTTCTGCTGCGTGCCTGGAAGCCAGATTTCGACGATTTGGTTGCCGACGACGAGGATGACTGGCGCATGAAACATCGTGGCGTTCGAAGCGAGGACGGGGCGCATCACTTCGAGCATTTCGAATTCCAGATCGCTCCAGTAATTGACGATGATGGGGACGGAGTCGTGTGTGGCGCGGTTATAGACCTCGATGATGCGGTGCGACAGCAGTTCGGAGACGAAGATTTGTTCGCTGAAAACGGGGAGCAAGGCGATGTTGTTTTCGCCGATTCGGATGCGTTCAAAGACGCGTGTGTTACTAAGCTCGCTGGCTTGCTGACTGGTGGTGACGAGCAGGTTGATGCCGCGGCTGGCGAGTTCGATATCGGCGCGGGCGCTGAGTTCACCGAATGTGAGGGCTTTATCGCAGAGCAGAAGCGTGCGTGGGGGAGGCGGTGTCCATCCGGCGGTTTCGGAGAGGCGGTAACTGGCGTTGAGGCGAATATCGGTGCCCGGAGTGAGGAATTTGCGGTGGGATTCGGCGTCAACGATGGCGACGCCGTTTGTCTGGAATTCGATGACCCATGAAGCGGCCAGACATCCGAAGGATTCGCCGTATGGTGCGGCATCGCCCTGTGCCATGCGGATGAGCACGTGCGCACCGCGATGTGCGGCCAGACGCGCCATGTTGAGATCCCGCGAGGCGGTTTCGGAAAATGCAGCAATGGACCAGCCTTTGACCGATTCCCACAGCATGGCACGTGCAGAATCACCGGTGGCCAGCTCGATATGCGGCGAACCGCCTGAATCAATGCGGATATAAAGCATCGAGGGAATGCCGCGGTAGAGTATCGACGCGTAGAACAGGCGCGGGGTAAGATTGGAGGCGATGGTCGATTCGAATGCGGTTTCGTCGCTGAATTCGAGATCGGTGACGGGGCAGATATTGATGGCGTTCTCGATGGTATCGGATATGGCTGAAGTCAGGATTTCGTGCGGGTTTGAGGCGTCTGCGCAACGACAGATATGGCATGCGAAATCGCCGCGGGCGGGAAGCCTGGACACATGCCACGAAGCCTCGGGTACGGCGAGCGTGTGCTGAATCTGGACGATATTGGCATCGAGCGGGATGACGGTGGCCTGGCGGACGTCATTTTTGCGCACAAGTGAAGTAATGTGGCGCTTGAAATCGTCGCGGTTGAGTGCAAGCAGTTCGGAGGTATAGGCCAGATAGACGGCTTCCTGAGGCAGCGACTGGAGCCATTCGAGCAGCGCCAGACGCCGGATTTCGCGGGCCATGTCGAAATGGCATACGATTTCGCTGCCGATGACGATGGAGGGGACGTCGAAGATGCCGTCCGAAAGGGCTTCCTGCAGACAGGCATCCTGATACTGAAATCCGTCGCGTTCCGAAAGCGTGCGGAACAGCGCATCTGCATCGATATTGAGATCTGTCAGAATGGTGCGCACACACGAAGCGTCGACGTTTTTGCCTACGCCCCACATCATTTCGAGCACTTTTTGTGAATAACGCACGAATTCATGCGGGGCATTCTGCATGAGCCAGACACCGACGCGCAGCGCGGAACCGCTGTGAACACGGTCGCTTTGCCACACGAAATCCAGCCCTTCGCGCTGGCAGTATCTCACGGCTTCACGCTTGAGAAACTCGGTCTCGTTGGGGGAATTGTCGTGCGATTCACAGCCACTGAGCGCGCGAAGTGAATACGCGTCAACCACGATCCAATGGACGGTGAGCGGCAGGTCGCTGATTGCCCCTATCGCATGCATCATTAAGTAGGATCTGTAATCTGAGTAGTCGAAATAAAACCTGATTTTCATTGCATACCTCACTGACACAGGCAGACTTTCTACCGGTATCGTGGCTTTTTTGCAAAAAAAAACTTGCGCATCCAGCGCGTATTGATTATAAGGCGCGCCCGTTGGTGATGAGAGTTGCCAACGCGACTTATGGGGCTATAGCTCAGCTGGGAGAGCGCATGACTGGCAGTCATGAGGTCATCGGTTCGATCCCGTTTAGCTCCATTATGAATTCAGGCGTCCCCTTGCGGACGCCTTTTTTTGTATCCTGAACATGTCTGAACAAACTCTGTGTGATTTGGCGGCCGATCGTTGGCTGAGCATTGAGACGACTATCGGCACCGAAGGCAGCATGGGCGGTACGATACTGATGGATGAAGAGTATCACGATGTATGTCGTGTGACGCTGGAACAGTCTGTATCACCGCCTTTTATTCTGTCTGTCGAAATATATGGTGCCTTCATGCACGTTATCTTTGCGGCAGATCGTGCGTCTGCAATGCAAAAGTATCGGGCAGTCAGGGATGCCCTTTCTGATTTCGTCGATCACTATGAAGACTCTGTAGATTTTGAGCACTGGTGTGACGAATTCGTTCATCGGTTTTGAATCGTAAAGGTAGATTCTGTGCATAGAATTGCTGGTGTTGATGTCGGTGCGGAAACGATTAAATATGTTGTGCTGGATGCGCCGTCTTTGGAATTGATAGATCGTGGCAGCGTGCCTCACCACAAGTCGGTGGAATCGTGTTTGCGCGAAGTATTCGGCCGCATGCGGGAATCCGGAGTGGAACAGCTGGCACTTTGCGGCCGCTTTGTGAATCATTTTAATCTGAAGCATTATCCGGGACAGGCAGTGCTCAAACGAGGCCTGTCGTTTCTGTATGGAGACAGGCCGCTGACGTGTGTATCGATTGGATGCAACGGTTTCAGTGTGCTGGAGCGTCGTGGCGGCGGTGCGGATGTTTTTCGCGAAAACTCGCGGTGCTCTCAGGGCACAGGCAATTTTTTACGCCAGCTCGTCGAACGGTTTGATCTGGATTTGGAACAGGCTGACAGGATTTGTGAGCATGTGACACATGCGTGTCCGCTTTCCGGGCGCTGCCCCGTGATTCTCAAGACGGATATGACGCATCTGGCCAACCGCGGCGAGTCGCAGAGCGAGATTCTGGCCGGCGTGTATGATGCCATCTGCGAAAATGTCGAAGCGCTTATCAAACCCTCGATGTGTCCGCACGATGTGGTCTTGTCGGGCGGTGTGACGCGCTCCGCAAGGATTCGCAAACATATTGCGGATTTTTGCACACGTCATCAGCTCGAAATGCTTGAGAACAGCGAGCTGTCGCAGTTCTACATCGATGCTTTGGGCTGTGCATGTCTGGCATCGGAATTTGGCGGTGACGCGGTTCCCCTGGACGACCAGTGCATTGCAACTGCGGGCAGTCAGAAGCATTTCGACGAGATTCCACCGCTTGCGACCTATCTGGATAAAGTGACGCGAATGGCGCCGATGCCACTCAAACCGGTCACCCCGGGGATGCAGGTGTTCATCGGATTTGATATCGGTTCGACCGGATCCAAGGCTGTGGCGATTTCATGCGTCGAAGATGGTGAACATGCGCTTGGCGATGTCTGCTGGGAGGGGTATCTGCGCACCAATGGCAATCCGATCTCGGCTGCACATCAGCTTACGGCACAGTTCCTCGAAAAAGCCGGAACCGATGTCGCGGTCGTTGGCTTTGGTGTGACGGGATCGGGACGGGAAATCGTCGGATCCATGCTCTCGACATGCTATGGCAGCGAACACGTTTACATCCTGAATGAAATTGCAGCACATGCCGAAGGTGCGCGTGCGATTGAGCCAAGGGTGGATACGATTTTTGAAATCGGCGGGCAGGATGCCAAATACATTCGGCTGGCAGACGGACGAATCGTCGATGCAGCCATGAACGAAGCCTGTTCCGCCGGCACCGGGTCGTTTATCGAGGAACAGGGCAAAAAATTCAAAGATATCGAATCGCTCTCGCAGCTTTCGGAGCTGGCACTTTCCGGACATCGCGGCGTGAGTCTGGGGCAGCATTGTTCGGTATTTATGACCCAGGTCATCGAAGAAGCCGTCGCTGCTGGTGTTGAAACTTCAGCAATACTCGCCGGAATCTACGATTCGGTTGTGCTGAATTATTTCTATCGGGTGAAAGGCAACCGGAGTGTTGGAGATGTCGTCTTTTGTCAGGGCATGCCATTTTGCACACCGGCGCTTGCTGCGGCCGTTGTGCGCCAGACTCAGGCCGAAGTCATTATTCCGCCAAATCCAGGCACGATCGGCGCATTCGGTATTGCGCGGCTCGCACGCAAAGCCATTGCTGCTGCTCAGCCGCTTGATCTCCGGCTGTTCCTGGAATCACGGCTCGTCGAACGCAAAACCTTTGTCTGCGCTTCGAACAAAGGCTGCGGCGGTGCTGGAAATCATTGCAAGATCGAACGCATCGCTGTCGAAGTCAATGGACAGAAGCTTCAGTTCACATGGGGTGGGGCATGCTCAATGTGGGATCGCGGCGTAATGGGTGAAAAACTCCCCGATATGGCACCAAATCCATTCCGCGAGCGCGAGGAAGCTGTCGAAAAACTTATCGTTTCCATGCCTGCACGAAATCATCGCACGGTTGCGATGAGCGACGAGTTCCAGCTCAAAACCTTCTTCCCGTTTTTCGCGAGCTTTTTATACGGATTGGGCCTGGATCTGCGCGTTATTAAAGGTGGATCCATCGAAGATCTCAGACGTGGACTCGACGAGAGCAATGTCAGATTTTGCGCCCCAATGCAGCATTACCATGGCGTTGCTTCAAAAATGGTCGCTTCCGGAGCTGATTACGTCTTTTTCCCAATGATGCGCAGCGGCAGATTCTCGGGAAATGAAGAATACGCCGCCATTTGTCCGGTCGTTCAGTCGAGCCCCGATTTGCTCATGCACGATTTGAAAATCCCGCCACAGCGCATCCTGTCGCCGGTGATCGATCTGGCTCCGGGAAATTTAAACAGCAGCGCTTTCTTTGAGTCGTGCCATTCCATCGCCAAAACACTGGGCGTTTCAGAGGCTGCGTTTAAGAATGCATTTGAACTGGCGTCCCAAAAACAAGCCGCTTTCGATGCTGAATTGATGGCCATCGGCCAAAATGCTCTGGCATTTGCCGAAGCCCATCATCTCAAGACAGTCATCGTTCTTGGGCGCAATTATACAATTCACAATAACGCGCTGAACAGCAATGTACCTGCGCTTTTGCGCGGTCAGGGCGCAATGGCTGTTCCCGTCGACTGCTATCCCGTTTCGCCGGATGAACCACTGTATACAAACATTTACTGGAGCTATGGGCAGATCAATCTGCGCGCTGCAACCCAGATTCGCAAAACACCGGGGCATTATGCCGTTTGGTGCAGCAACTACGGCTGCGGTCCCGACAGCTTCAATCTGCAGTTTTTCCAGTTTATCATGCAGGGAAAACCCTATACGGTCATCGAAACCGACGGACACAGCGGTGATGCCGGAACCAAAACACGCATCGAGTCGTTTTTGCATTGCGTTCGGGAATACGAGCAGCTGCCTGGTTGTGCGCCAGTCAACGATTTGCATGATGTCGAACAACAGGATACGCCATTTGGCGAGATCTATCGATCAAAAGCGACGCTTCTAATGCCGCGGATGGGCGATGACGCTGCAATTCTGGCGGCGGGATTCAGAGGTGCCGGTCTGAACTGCGTGACCCTCCCCATCCCCACGCGTGAAACCCTGTTGCTTGGACGCCGGTATACCACTGGAAAAGAATGTCTTCCCATGCTGATTACGGTTGGGTCTTTGCTCGAATACATCCAGAAAGCCCCCGAAGATGAGCAAATTGTTTTCTTTATGCCGCGATCCAACGGTCCCTGCAGACTCGGCTGTTACAATCTGCTCGACAAACTCATTCTCAAACGGCTGGGGTACGATAAGCGCGTCCGAACCTGGTCGCTTACAGATACCGATTATTCGGTCGGCGTGCCCAAATCCGCATACGTGATGATTTATACGGGATTCCTTGCCTGCGACGTGCTGATGGCCGCACTCTATGATGTCAGGCCGGTCGAATCGACACCGGGTGCAGCTGATCGAATCTATAAAGCTGCTTATGATCGCGTGGTGCACATGCTCGAAACCTATTCACATCCAAAGATTTGGCAGCCGCTTGTCGCCCGCGAAATCCTTGGTGGCACTTTCTTTGGTATCATCGATGTGGTTCGTGAAGCAGCCAAAGAATTCGCAGCAATCCGCACCGACAAACGCGTACCAACGGTTTGTGTGACCGGCGAGATTTATGTGCGCAACGATCCCGCCGCCAATGAGTATATTATTGATGCACTTGAGTCACGGGGCGTCCGCGTACTTTTCGCGCATTTCAGCGAATGGATTGAATATGCCGACATCATTAACCGTGAAATCCTGCAAACGAGCACCGGTGTGACGGATGTCGTGATTTCCAGCTTTATGCGGTTTATGTTCCGTGCCATCCGAAAGCCCATGTCCAAAGCTCTGAACTGGCCGGCTCGCCATGATGTTGCAGATATTTTGAGTACCGCATCGGGATATCTGCGCCGCGATTTGGTGGGTGAGGAAATTCTGACGATTGGTACGCCACTGCATGCTTATTTGCGCGGTGAAATTCAGGGTGTCGTGAGCGTTGGTCCGCTCGAATGCATGCCCAGTAAAATCGCCGAAAGCCAGTTCTATCATATAGCAGAAAACGAGGGATTGCTCTCCCTTAACCTCTCTCTCAACGGCGATCCAATACCTGCATCGGTTCTGGATGATTTTTGCTTTGAAGTCAGACAACGGTTTGAACATCAGCGTACATAAAGCGACGATTTGAATTGTTTCGCAATGTATCATTCTGAAGCAGCGTATTGACTTGCTTGTTATAAAAACGGTTTTTGACCGTTGCATCATTGCTCCTCGCCATTTGCGAGGGGCAGCGATGTCGTATTTTAAAAATTTATTTGTCAATTGCATCGAATGATGCTAGGAATAAAGAGTCGTTTCTGTGGAAGACGGGCGATACTTATTGTTTTATTGTCTTCACAGCGATATACAAATTATCATTTGATGGTGTCGAACGTTGATTTGTAGCGCAGTGTCACACATGTGGCATTGTTTTTATGAATGAGCGGCCTGCATCATTTGACCAGGGAAGGTTGAGATACAATGTCGTCGTACATTGTTCCCCTGCAGGAAATTGGGGGTGTTTTTGAAATCAGCGCATTGCATGTGACATATTGTGTCATTAGCATACAATTAAAGTGCTGTATCAATGCATCATCATCCGACCGTATCATCGGTGCTTATAGGAATAGAGCGCAATCTATAATCCATGGGGAATAACGTTTAAGGGCTGGAGAATTAGAAATGCAGAAACGACCGGCGGAATCGAATTACGATAAGGTTTTAAAGATCTTATCATTATTGGAGTATTCAAAACCAGTTGCGCTTGCAACCATCAGTCGCCGAACTGAAATCAAACTGGGTGAGGTCATCAGTTTTGCAAAAATGCTCGAAGAAGAGAAGATCATCGAGCGCGGAACGGATAACGGAAACACTTTTTATACATTAGTAATGCGCGACTATCATGCACGGGTTGAGGCCATATTTAATCCGCCGCCACCTGCTGAAACGCCGTCCAAAGTATCGCTCGACAGCCGTGAAGCCATACGGCGCCGTCGTTCTTTGCGCAATGCTGCATCAGGCGAAAATACATCAGCTTCTGCTTCCTTGTCCACAAACAGCGAGTCCGCAGTCCGGGCCTCCCGTTCTTCCGCAGAACCGATCAGTGCTGTCGATTTGCTCGCGATGAAGCGCTCCTCTGGTCTCAATCCTCGCGTGTATGAATCAGGCATCAGCAATTCACGCATCCCCCGCATTCCCAGCAGCTCACAGATGAATCCGATGACAGACAGACGTTCGTCATCCTTCAAATCCGTGTACGTGTCGCGCCCGATTTCACGCCCGATGTCTTCGTCTCGTTCCATGTATACGCCGGCACCTCCCGCCGGGTTCGATCCCACTGCTCTTGAACGTTCCGATACCAATTTCAAAACACAACATAACAATGCACCGGTTTCGCTGCAGCCCCTCATCCCAAGCAATGCTGTGGCTCAGGTCAGCAACGAGGTTTCGGCCGCAGAATTGTTCGAAAAACTCGATATCACCGAAGATACCCCGCTTCTCACTGTGCTCGGTTCCCGACCGTCTTTTGACGTCTGGTCGTCGTGCTCCGCACTCGTCAATGCTGGCGGTGGCATCCTTATCCTCGGCATGCGCCAGTATGGTCATGGCGCCGATGCTTCATTCTTTATCAAATCACTCGCTCGCCCCGAAGAATCCATGACCAATATCTATAAGGCTTTCAACGATCGCGATATCATCAGTGACTGCCCCAAGGATATGTCGTTTATGTCAATCGTCGAATTCGGGCGTAAAAAAGTGCTCGTCATGCGCCTGCAGCCGTCGCTGTTTGCTCGCGCACCGCTCTATCTCACGCGCGATTCGTTTGGTATGCGCACCAATCAGGGATGCTACATATACAGAAACGGAAAGGCCGAACGATGCTCGCAGGAAGAAACACAAAAACTCTGGGAAAGCATCCGGCTCGGTCTCGAAGTGCCCGATTGGGAGCAAAAAGGTGAAATCCTTCCCGTTCAGATGTCCCGCACTGTTAAGGTGAATTTGCCTCCGGTTCTCGACGATGCCGTTCGCCCAATGTCCCGCAAGGTGAGCACCTATGGACAGCCTCTGCCACAAAACGATTACAGAATTGCTCATCCGGGGCACACATTTCATCCTTCCCTTCCCGAAATCGAACCTCCCGCCCCTGCTGCTGTCCCGGAGCCTCGCTACGCAACTGCAAATACTCAGATTCAGGAGCAAAAAGCCGCAACAGAACGCGACTTCAAAGAACTTGTGCAGGATGGTTTGCTCGATGTCCCTGTGAAACGTCTCAAGCCAAATCTCGCTTCCGCTCAGGACCGCGATACGCTTCAGCTTCTCCTGTTCGCCGAAGATATCCGCATGAGCAAAAAGGAACCCAAAAAGAAGGAACCCAAAAACCAGCAAGACATTGCCCTTGCATCTGATTTCACAACCGCCGCCGCACCTGCTGAAAAATCGGCCAAAACTATTACCGCCACCCAAAAATCAGCTGAACCGCCGGTTACTGACAATCTGCCGCCGCGCTTGAGTGATGACAATCGCGCTTTGCTCGAATCGATCGCTTCTCCCGCGACAGAACACTTGCGGTTGCCTACGACGCGCCTCGTCGAGATCGCAGCATCTTTGCTTTCGACCGCCCGGCTCACGCCCCTCGAACTCTCCGATTTGCTCAAGCGAAAACTCCCGGTTGTACGCACCAAAATCCTTGCTTCCTTCTCTCAAAATCCAAACTTCAAACTCGTCGATAATACATACTATATTGAAAAATAGTTTGTTGAATATGAATGCTTGCGCGGGCTATTGCATACGCCCGCGCCGCTCGCCTATGTGCTCGCCATCCGGCTGCGCGCATACGGCTCGCGCTCTTTTGGATGAGCGTTAAACCCGCGTGAATTTGCCACGTTCACAAAATTATGTCATTTCATCGCTTTGAGCTTTATGCTTTGAATGACCCCCGCCTTTTCTTTGCTTTTTTCCGGAATTGTAATAGTCCTTGTTCTAAGGATTTCCGATCGCCTGGCAGATATTACCTTTGTTGATTGGAGTCTATGAATTGTACAAATGTTTCCAAATGTGTGATTATATAATAAAAGTGTGCGATTATTATTATTTATACAATAAAATTAATTATACCTGATGCATTTGGGGGG
>CAMKRB010000085.1 GCA_946415045.1 uncultured Myxococcales bacterium | reverse complement strand
GATGAAAAGGCCGCTGCTGAGGATGAAAAGGCCGCTGCTGAGGATGAAAAGGCCGCTGCTGAGGATGAAAAAGCCGCTGCTGAAGATGAAAAAGCAGATGAAGAAGCCGCAAAAGTTGAGGATGCATCCGAAGATTCTGAACTTGCATCGGTCGCTGCATGGTGCGAAAGAATTTACAAACTGGCGTACAGCAAGGATCGCGACGAAAACAAGATTGATACTGCAGCACACAAAGCCAGCCAAATTGCGCTGACGAAAGAAGACATCGAACTGCTGAGCGAAACCCTTAACGAAACCAAATCCTATCAGGCTTTGTCCGACAGCCTCGAGACAGCAGCAGGGAACATCACAGACAATTCGCTGCGCCGCCTTTTGAACGTGCGCCGTGCCGACGTGTTAGATCTGTATTTGGATCGCCGCGATGATGCGCTCAAGCTCGCCAACGAATACCGGGATGGAGACGATATTGCCGCGTATTTGGCAGAAGCAGTGATTGCGGGCAAAGATCACGACCTGTTGAACGAGCTGACAAAGAAATTACAGGAAGCGGTCAAGAAAGCACGCAGAACGCCAGAGGAAGTCCCGATGATGGGGATTCTGGCTCACATCTACAGAACACGTCTGGACTCGATAAAGGATGCCGAAGACCAGTACAAACGCATCAAACTGGCCGACGCCAAGAATACCGAAATGCTGCGATTCTATTGCGATTACTATGCAGCATCCGGCGACTGGCAGCGCATGCTGAGCACACTGCAGACGTTAAAGACCGTGGTTGCCGGCAGCTATCGCGAATTGATCGTGACGCGCGAAATTGCCGAAGTGAGCGAAGAAAAGCTCAACAACCCCGGAAAGGCCGTAAATGTTTGGAATCAGCTGCTCAAAGAAGGCAGTTTTGTGGATGTGGCTCGCGAAGAGCTGATTGGCCTGTATACGCGCACCCAGAAATGGCAGGCGCTGCTTGAGATCTACAAAAATGACCTTGATGCCGTGCCTGAAGACGACAAAGCCGGCCGCATTGCATGCCTCAAAAAGAGCATTGAGATTTATGACGACAAACTGCATCTCGATGCAATGGTCATCAAGTTCTACCATCAGATTCTGGATATCGACCCCAACAACGACGAAGCAGTCGACGCCCTCATCGCACGCTATGAATCGTCCAAGCGCTGGAACGATCTGCTCAAGATTCTGAATCAGAAAGCCGAGAATACGACAGACACCGAAAAGTCGGTTGAAATCTACTACCGCATTGCCAACCTGTGGAGTGACAGTCTGGGCAATGTCGCCAAATCGGTCGATCCATTGCTCAAGATCGTTGAGCTGGATCCGACGCAGCGTCCGGCACTGCGTCAGCTGCACGAGTTCTATGAGCAGCGCAATGCATGGGCAAACCTTTATGATATCATCGCCAAAGAGGCCGAAGTTGCTGAAAACGGCGAAAAGATTACGCTTCTGAAACGACGCGCAGACATTGGTGAAAACAATCTGCGCAGCGTCGAAAAAGCCATCGAAAGCTGGGAAGATATCAGCAACAGCCTGGATGATCCGAGCGAAGCATTGCAGGAACTGATTCGCCTGTACAGCAAACAGAACAACAACGAAGCACTGCTCGGCGTCTACAAGCGTCAGCTGGAAGCCTCACACAGCGATTCGGAGCGCGTCGAAAATCTGGAGCACATCGCCGATTTGTATCTGACCCGGCTGAACAATCGCGACAGTGCGCTCGAAACCTATCACACAATGCTCGACAATCCGGAAGGCCGCGATCAAGCTCTGGAACAGCTCACCAAACTGCATATCGATGCGGAAGAATGGGATGCGCTCGTCAAGCTTTATGTTGATCTGGGCATGTCTGAACAGGCATATGAACTGCTCGATCTGACAGCCGGAGAGCAGGACGACGACAGCGTTCAAATCGAACTCTACGAGCGAATGGCAAAACTAGCCGACGAAGAACTGCACGACGACGACAAGACCATCTCAGCACTCGAAAAAATCCTGGATGTCGACGCAACGAACGAAAAGACGGCCAGCCGCCTGCTCAAATACTATACAGAACGCGGCGATCATGCCAAAGCCATCGATGCAATTCAGATCATCATCGCCTGGACATCGGATCTCGAAGAAAAGATCAACATGCATGTCCAGATTGCCGATTTGTATGAGAACGAACTGGCAAATATCGACAATGCCGTGAACTGGTATGCAAAGGCCGTTGCCCTTGCACCAAACCGCAAAGAGCTGCGCGAGCACTTCGAATCGCTTGTCGAAAGATGCGACAGCTACAGCCTGTTATTCGATGTTTACAACGACATACTTTCCTCCGATGCCCTCGACGACGATTCGCGTTTAATGGTGAACCGCGTTTTGGCCAGAGCCTGCCAGAACAAGCTCGACAAGCCCGAAAACGCCATCAAATCTTGGGAATATTGCCTGAATGCAAACGACAAGGATATCGAAGCCATCGATGCATTGTGCACACTGTATGCGCAGGCAATGATGTGGGAGAAACTGCTCGACGTATTGGATCGCAAGCTCGCACTGACCGAAGACGAAGAAACGATCAAAGCGTTGTCATTCCAGCGCGCCGAACTCCTGGTGACGCAGCTTGAACGTCTGGATGAAGCCGAAAAATCGTACAGACGCGTCCTCGAAATCGATGACAGCGATCTCAATGCCATCCGCGGTCTGCGTTCGATTTATGATGTCACCGAAAAGTGGCCTGAACTCGTCGAAATGCTGCGCAAACAGCAGGACCTCGAGTCGGAAGGCCGCCTCGATATCATGTACGATCTGGCAGAAACCGAGCGTATCCATCTGAATCATGTGGATGAATCCATCAACATTTATGCCGCGATTCTCGAAGAAGATCCGCGACATGAACGCACCATTGCCACACTTGAACAGTTGATTCGTGATGGCGTTTCAACAGCCAGACTCGCCGAAATCCTCGAGCCGGTTTACGAACTCGCTGAAGATCACGCCAAGCAGTGTGATGTCCTCGAAATCCGTCTCAAGACGCTGAGCGACGCCGATAAGGTGCCCGTTCTGTGGCAGATCTACAACCTGCGTCACGATGTGCTCAACGATGACGTTGCAGCGTTTAATGTTGCCGTTCGCCTGTTCATGCTCACCCCGGATGATGAACGCATTTGGGAGAATCTGGATGAACTGGCAAAGAAAGCCGACGACGATTCGCGTTATCACCAGATCAACAATCTGTATGCAGATATTCCGGTTGACGAAGACAACAGCGAAGACTGGCGCTATGAGATTCTCCGTCGCCGTGCACTCATCGTCGAAGAAAAGCTCGGCGACGAAGCAACGAGCGTACCACTTTGGGAACAGCTGCGCGATCACGATCCCGAAAACCTCGAAACCATCACACATCTCGAAAAACTGTACAAGAACAGCGATTCGTTCGAGAAACTGCTCGGTCTGCTCAGCTTCAAGTCGAAACTGTCAGATTTCTCAGATGCGGAACGCATTGAGATTCTATCCGAAGAAGCACAGGTTGCCGAAGACATCCTGAACAAGCCCGAAGAAGCGATCCAAATCTTCCGATCGATTCTCGATATCGATGCGGGCCAGGAAGACGCCCTCAATGCCCTCGAAAGACTCTATACATCGAACGAGAAATACCAGGATCTTGCTGCGCTTTATGAAGACGAGCTGTCGATTTACAGCGATGCCGAACGCACCAACGATATCCGCCTCAAACTGGCCAATATTTGCGATACAAAGCTCTCAGACTATGAGCGTTCAATCGAATGCTATCGCCAGGTACTCGAAGCTGACAAGCGATCTGATGCACTTGCAAGTGCCGATGGTTTGCTGCACAAACTCGTGGATGTCGAAGGTGAGCATGTTGCCGAACAGCGTCTGGCATTGTGTGATCTGCTCGAACCCATCTATCAGGACAACGACAATCTGCGCGCACTGGTCGATGTATTGCGCATCCGCCTGAGCAGCACCGAAGACAGCTACGACAAAGTCGAACTCAATCGCCGCATATCCAAATTGCTCAACGATTCGCTTGATGATCCGAACGGCGCATTTGATGCCGTCAAAGCCGCACTCAAGATCGATATTTCAGATGAACCGCTGCGCAGCGATTTCGAATCACTCGCGCTCAAGCTCGAAAAACCACGCGAAATCATCGATCTGTACGAAGCCGGTATGGGCGATCTGGACGACGATACACTCAAACATACGTTGTATAAGCGTATAGCGGATGTGTATGAAAACGAGCTGCAGGATACCGATAACGCGATTAAGGCTTATCGTGCCATGATCGATCTCGATGAGATGGATACGGAATCGCTGAATGCACTCGACAATCTGTACACCAACAGCCAAAACTGGACGGAGCTTACAGAAATCCTCAAGCGCAAAGCCGAAATCGGCAGCGGCGATGAGAAAGTCGAAATCCTGCGCAAGATGGCCACCATCAACTGCGACTGTCTCGATAATCCCAAAGCTGCCATCGAGAATTACCGCGAACTGCTCGACAATGTTGCAGACGACCGCAGTGCACTTGATGCCCTCGAAGCGCTCTATGCCCAGACTGAAGACTGGAACAACCTGGCCGAAAACTACGGCATCAAGCTGCAGCTTACCGAAAACAACGACGAAAAACGCGATATTCTGCGCAAGATGGCTGAAATCCAGGAAGACAAGAATAAAGAGTATGATGAAGCCATCATGCTCTACACCCAGATTCTGGACATCTTCCCCGAAGACGAATCCACCCTGGATTCACTCGATCGCCTCTATCTTGGTCAGGAAAGATTCGACGATCTCGCCGATATCCTGCAGAGAAAGCTCGCCATTCACAAAGACGATGATCAGGCCATCGGTATCGAATACCGGCTGGGCCAGCTCTATCAAAACAAACTCGAATCGGTTGAACAGGCCATCGAATACTACAAATCCATTCTCGAACGTTCTCCGGAACACAGCGATACCATCGCAGCACTGCGCGGTATCCTCGAAGACGAAACCTATCGTCTGGATGCATCCCGCGTGCTCGAATCGGTCTATGACAAAACCGAGCAATACGAAAATCTCGCAGAAATTCTGGAGATCCAGCTCAAGGACGAATCCGATCCCTACGCACAGGTCGAGCTTCTCAAACGCATCGAAGATATCCACCAGAACAAGCTCACAAATTACGAAGCTGCATTTGGTGATATGGCTCGCATCATCAAACTCGATCAGAGCCGTGATTACCTCGATCAAATTGAAAACCTCAGCGAAGTGCTGGATAATACAGGCGCACTCGTCGATGTGTATAAAGAAGTGGTCACCAATGTTTACGATCCCGAACTCCAGGTATCGTTCAACAACAAGATCGCCGATTTGCTGAACAACCGCCTCGACAACGAAGCAGAGGCCGAGACCTTCTTCAAGGCTGCACTCGAAGCCCAGGGCGACAATGCACATGCACTCGAAGCCCTTGATGATATCTACACAAAGCGCGAATCCTGGACAGAATTGCTTGGTATCATTGATGCGCGCCTGCAGGCGAATCCGGATCCATCATCACAGATTCCGCTGCTCTATCGTATGGCCGATATCCAGGAAAACCTGTGCCATACCCCCGAAGAAGCCATCTCAACTTACCTGCGCGTACTTGAAATCGAGCCCAAGGACGAAAAGTCCAGAACAAGCCTTGAGCATCTGTATGAGCAGCAGGAAATGTGGAACGATCTGGCCGACCTGTTCCGCAACGAAATCTCTGACGCCGCCGACAATGCAGATCGCACAGCTGAACTCACGCTCAAATATCGTCTGGCCATCGTTCAGAACGAGAAGCTCGGTGATGACTATGATGCCATCCAGACGCTGCACGAGATTCTGGATGCTCAGTCTGACCACGAGCAGGCAACTGCATACCTCGAAAAACTCTTCGAAGAAGGCAACAACGTTGCATCAATCGCCGAGATCCTCGAACCACTTTACAAAACGCACAACGACTGGAACAAACTCGTTCACTCACTCGAAGTCAGAGCCGGCCTCGAAGAAGACGAGTTCACAAAGATCCAGATCCTCGAAGAGATTGCGCAAACCTGGCTCAAAAACCTCGACAATCCGTCCAAGGCACTCGAAACTTATGGCCGCATTTTCCTGCTCCAGCCGAACAACACCGAAATACAGGAAAAGGTCGAAAAACTCGCCTCAAAGACGCTCGAACTCAACGTCTGGGCAGATTTGTATGCCAAAGCACTCGAAGGCGATTTGCTTTCGGATTATCAGGATAAACGCGTGGTTGCCTTGTCACTGGCCAAACTGCTGGCCGAGCGTTTTGGCGATCACGACAAGGCCCGCGAAATCTGCAACGGCCTGCTCGAAGAAGAACCCGAAGAACTCGACGCCTACGAGATTCTCGAGTGGTCATATGCTCAGAAACGCGATTACGCAAAACTGCTTGAATTGTGGCAGAATAAAGTCGAAATCGTTCAGGATCAGGACGAAAAACTCGGATTGTTGCTGCGCATCGCCACACTCCAGGAAGAGAGTGCACACGACGATGCTGCTGCTGCAAAGACCTACCAGCAGATGCTCGAAATCGATATGAATGCCCAGAACGCGATTCCCGCTCTGGAACGCTTGCTGCGCAAAACCGAGCAGTATCAGGAACTGGCAGATTTCTACAGACAGCAAAGCGATTACGCATCAAGCGACGACGCAAGAGTCGATTATCTGCACAAACTGGGTGTTGTTTTGGCCAACAACCTCAACGATACCAGCGAAGCCACCGAAGTCCTCGGACAGGCTCTCTCCATTCAGCCCAAATCTGCAGCATGCAAACGCACGCTCGAATCGATGCTCAACAACACCGAAGCAAGTGCTGAAAATGCCGAATTGCGCAATACCATGGCCACCTTGCTCGAGCCGCTCTATTCGGACGATGAATGGCAGAAACTCGCGCGAGTACTCGATGTGATGATCGATGCTTCGGATGATCCGCTCAACAAGGTCACACTTTATATGCGTGAAGGTGCACTGTATGAGGCCCACGATTCGCACCACAAACGCGCATTCACGACCTATGCAAAAGCATTCGTCACCGCGCCCTCTACACAGGAAGCCAGAGATAAACTCGAAACGCTCTCCGCTGAACTCGAAAATTACAGCGAGCTCGCTGACGTCTACAATCAGGCTTGTGAAAACTGTGACGACGATGTCGAAAAGATCTCACTGCTCGACAGACTCGCATCACTCTACCACGAAAAACTTGCCGATCCCGACAAAGCTGCACAGACTTTCGAAGAAATTCTCAAACTCGACGAATACAATATCAAGGCGCTCACCACACTCGAAGCCATCTATGCAAAATCCGAGAAATTCGACGATTGCGTCAGAACCCTCAAACATCACGTCGAAATTGCCAACAACATGCTCGACCAGAAAGATATCTACTATCGTATCGCTACGTTGCAGGAAGAATCCCAGCACAAGATCGACGATACGATTGCAACCTATCAGGCGATTCTCGATCTGGACAGCGAAGACCAGCTTTCCCTCGACGCACTCGAAAGACTCTATGCGCAGACCGAAAACTGGCAGGAACTTATCCTCATCTACAAACGCAAAATCGATGTTTCGAGCGAATCCTCCGAACGCCTCGCACTCTATTCAAAGGTGGCCGAAGTCTATCGCAACAAGATGAATGATATCGACAGCGCCATCGAAAACTATGCGCAGGCTCTGAACGAAGACGGCGACAGCCTCGATACCCTCAAAGCACTCGAAGCTTTGTATACAGAATCCAGCCGTTACGACGATTTGCTCGAAAACATTCAGACCCAGATCGACCTCGCAGAACGCAACGGCGACAACGAAGTCAAACACCAGAATCAGCTCAGAATGGCCAATATCCTCATCGAGAAAGTCAATGACAAGGCCACGGCCATCGAGACCCTGCGCACTTTGCTCGGTGATGCACCCGACAACGAACAGGCCATCCAGATGCTCAACAATATGTTGTCCGACAACGATCTTGTCGACGATATCGCCCAGATTCTGGCACCTGTCTACAAAGACAACAACCGCTATGCAGACTATGTGAGCCTGTGTGAACGCCGTATCGAAGTCACCTCAGACGACTTTGATCGCCGCGATATCCTTATCAATGCAGCCAATGTTGCCGAAGATGAGCTCCACGATGCCGACAAGGCATTTGGATTTATTTCGTCTGCATTGCGCGCCAACCCAACCGACGACGATATCATTGCGCTGGCTCAGAAGATCGCCATCAATCACGGCGCATACGAAAAACTCGCCGAGTTGTGCGAATCGACGATTGCCGACTCCAGCGATCCCGATGCCCAGATCAAGCTCTCTCAGATCGCTGCCGATATTTACGAGAATCAGCTCAACAATACCGACAAGACCATTGAGCAGTATGAACGCATCCACAGCATTGACGCAGTCAACGAAGATGCGCTCAAACACCTGCATGCACTGTATCGCAAGACTGACAACTCCGAAAAACTCGCCGATGTACTGGCAAGCCTGATCGACGCCGGTTCTCAACCCATCAACGATCTGCGCTTCGAACTCGCAAGCCTCAAACTCGACCAGAATCCTGCCGAAGCCCTCGACCTGCTCAAGCAAGTTGCAGTCGAAGAACCCGATAACGAAAACGTCGTGAGTGCACTCGAAAAACTCCTCGCGCACAAGGAACTCGTCCTCGATATCGCCGAATCCCTCGAACCCTACTACACCAAAAAGGGCGACAACGAGAAACTCGCACAGCTGCTTAAGTCCAGGATCGATGTCACCGAAGACAACTTCGATTCCATCTCCCTGCTCAAGCAACTCGCCCAGATTCAGCTCGAATCCCTCCACGACGAAAAAGCTGCTTTCGATTCGTATGTACAGGCGCTTGCCAAGGATCCTGCCGACACCGATACCATCGCACATGTCGAAGAAATCGCCACTTCACGCGAATTGTGGAACGACCTCGCCGATGCTTACAAGCTCGTGATCGATGTCACATCCGATGATACTGAAAAAGCCAATCTCCTCACCAAATACGCCAGAGTACTGTCGGATAAACTCTACCGTCGCGACGATGCCATCGCTGCCCTCAACGACATCCTCAGCATCGACGCCGAAAACATCGGTGCTCTCAAACACCTTGAGGAAATCTACACCGCTGCTGCAGATAATGAGGCTTTGCTCGATACAAAGGCAAAGATCGCTGCACTCACGTTCGAAATGGATCAGCAAAAAGCCATTCTCTATCAATGCGCCGATCTCGCACTCAACAAGCTCGGTCAGAATGAACGAGGCACGCAATTCCTCGAGAAGATCGTCGAAATCGATGATACCGCCATCGATGCCATCAACCCGCTCATCGTGCTCTACGATGAAAGCAAGCAGTACGATAAACTCGCCGATCTCCTCAACAAGAAACTCCTCACCATCACAGACAGCGACGAAAAATTCGAAACATACAAACACCTCGCCAAAGTTTCGGATGAAAACCTCAACGATGCAGCAGGTGCCATTGAGGCATGGCGCAACGCTCTCGATATCAAACGCATTCCTGAAGTCTACAGCGCGCTCGAAGCTCTCTACATCAAGCACGATCAGTATCAGGAACTCGACGACCTGTATCTGTCACAGCTTGACGACGCCACAAGCGCACATCAAAAAGCTGATCTGCGCATTAAACGCGCAAAGATTGCTCACGAGAACTTCAGCGATGATATGCAGGCTGCAGATCTGCTCAAGGATGCACTGCACGACGATCCATCCAATGCCGATGCATTCAACATGCTCGACAGCATCTACTCTAATTCCGGAAACTTCCAGGAGCTCTTCGACCTGCTCAACGATCAGATTGCTTCGGCCACCGATCCCGATGTCATCGTCACACTCAACATCCGAAAGGCAAAATTGGCCGCCACACATTTGGGCGACGTCGATACCGCTATCGCATCCCTCACCAATGTGTTGAATGCACAGCCAAACAATCTCGAAGCCATCAATTCCCTCATCGATATCCACACACAGCAGAAATCCTACGACCTCGCACTGGGTATGCTCAAACGCAAACTCGACTGCATGGATTCGGATGAAAAGAAAGCTGTGGTCTGCTGCGATGTCGCTGATTTACTCCGTGCCGCCAACTGGGGTACCGCACAGGTCGAACAGAGCTACAACCAGGCACTCAGCTTCGACAAGAAGAACGAAACCGCGCTCAACGCGCTGCTCGCTATCGCTGCCGAAGCAAACAATACCCAGAAACAGATCGAGCTGCTCAATATCAAGGCTGACAACCAGACATCAGATGATGAGAGAATCGAAATCCTCTACAAGATTGCCGATACCGCCGACCGCGATCCCAATTGCTATCGCGATGCAGCCGAAGCGCTCAACAAAATCTATAGCGGAAAACGCGATGATATCGAACTCGGCGAACGCGTTATCAATGCCTATCTCAAGGCTAACGATGCCAACAGCGCAACACCGATTCTCAAGGACATCATCGACCAGCTCGTCGAGAGCAAACAAAACAAGAAGCTCCCGCCGTTCTACAGTCTGCAGGGCCGCATGTTCAAACAGCAGGGCGACATCGACGCTGCACGTAAGGCATTCGAAGCCGCATACGCCATCGACAAGAACAATATCCCCAACAATCTCGAACTCGGCAAGATGCTCTATGATGCCGGCGATTACGATGCATCCCTCAAGATCATGCAGTCGCTGCTGCTCCACCAGATGAACATCAAAGACAACGATGTCAAGACCGAGATCTTCTACTACATGGGCATGCTGCGCGTGAAGAAGGATGACCCGAAACGCGCCAAAGATATGTTCAACCGCGCACTCGGCGTCAATCCGAATCACGCCCCGACCAAAGAAGCACTCGCTGCACTTGGCTAATTCCGCGATTCATTCAAAACCGTCTCCCCCGGGAGACGGTTTTTTTTTACCCTTCTCCACCCCAAGCGGTTGCGCCACGTCGTGGCGCGGTTGATTATACGGGGCACGCTCGCATGGGCGACC
The DNA here is from genome assembly GCA_946415045.1 of uncultured Myxococcales bacterium. GTDB lineage: Bacteria > Myxococcota_A > Bradymonadia > UBA4248 > UBA4248 > UBA4248. The sequence continues at coordinate 96 of CAMKRB010000085.1, read as the reverse complement.
ACACGGGCTCGCCCCACCCGGGGTTTCATCCCGGGCTGTATCATTGCGCCCATTCAGGGCGCTGGCGGTTGCGCCACGTTGTGGCGCGGTTGATTA
>CAMKRB010000084.1 GCA_946415045.1 uncultured Myxococcales bacterium | reverse complement strand
CAGTTTCTTTTCCCCCTTTCCCAATTTTTTGCCAGCCCAATGGGCTGGCAAAAATTTGGGAAAAAAGGGGGGACACTTTGATCCCCCGGTGGTCGCTACGCGCCAACTGGGGGCTATTGATATTGAACGCCGACGGCGTTCATGGTGTAGGGGCTGAACAGTTACATTTTTTCGGAGCTGTTCAGTCGGGGCTTTGCACCGGACCCCGCCAAAGGGCATCGGTAATCGCCTGCGGATCCAACCGGGGGGTATTGATATTGAACGCCGGGGAAAGGTCTGAATCATGCCGGATCCGGGGCGTTGCGGGGCAGAGCCCCGCATCGGGGGTAGCCGCGTATTTGCTTGCAAATAGCGGCGCAGGGGGCTTGCCCCCTCACCTCAAAAAAAGCAATTGTTCAGACATTTACCGGCGGCGTTCATTGCTGAGGGCAGAAGCGTAACGAAACTAAAGACAGGGCGTCATTCATTCCTTGCGCGAAAACATACGCCAATGTATGATTCACCAGATTGTTCAGGCACACAAGGAGGCCGTTTTGAATAAGTTATCCCGTGCATTATTGGTTTTGAGCATTCTGACTTTATTTGTTGGCTGCAATCAGCGCCGATCCAGCGGAGATGGAGGTTATGGCGATGACCGGCCAAGAGGAGGAGCACCAGAATCCTTTGTCGTCGAAGAAGATGGCACCCCCAGATTATTGCCTCCCAACGATTTGCAGGTGCGCAAAGGCGTTGAGGTCACCAATACCGAGCATGTTACGGGCAGTGTATCCGGACAGGGCCCAGGCCACAGCTGGATTTACAACACAAAACCCAAGAACAACGGTTCGTTCCTCGTCGCGGCCACCAGCCGGGCCGGAACCAGTGGCGGCGATATGATTCGTCGCATCGATCTGGGCAAATCGATTACCGAGTTCGATTATGACGACGAGCTCAAAGGCACACAGGGTGCCTATATCTATGTGCCAGACGAAATGCGCAGCGTCGTTCCAAGCAAATACATTGATTCGGACGGACTGTTCAGTGCCCCCATCTGCGCCATGATTCCCGGGCCAAACAAAACCGCCATCGTTCTCGCCGGATCTGCCGACGGCGGCGTTGCTTTTGTGATCAATCCATACGAAGAAGCGTCTGCATTTACGCCGCTTCAGGCCATCCAGTTTCCCTATGTATCCAGACCATGCCGCGCAGTTTACAGCGAGGACGTCAAAAAGCTCTATGTCGTCGACGTCGCGCCCACCGAAACCCACGGCAGTCAGGAAGGCGTTTTCGTTGCCGATATATACAACGATAACCGGGGTTCCGTCGCTTCACTCTATACTTTCGACGCCAAAAAAGTCGTGAATTCGCACACCATCAGCAATTTCCTGGCGCTCGATCTCTATGGCGACAGCCTCTATCTGCTTTCGGGCAACGGTCGTTTCGATGCCGAATGGGATTCCGTGATTTACCGCGTCCCATTGAATAAAGCCGGTGAACCCCTGTTCGACGAAGTCAAGTTCACAAGGACCAACAATCCTATTTTCCGATCCGAAGGATGCGGTCTGAGCTCGTGGAATCTCGCTGCTCTCGCCGTCGTCGAAAACGGCGAACAGCCGCTGCTGCTCACCACCGGAACCACATCAACGGTCGCATGGGATATCTCGGGACCCGAACCCAAAAAGATCGACATGAATCCCAAACGCCCAGGCATTCAATCGATGAACAACGAAGAAAATGGCCAGGGCGGACTGAAGCTCGCCTATGATCCCGACGGAAAAACGATTTATCAGCTGCCGCACTGCCGTTCGAATACGAACAAGGTTAAACTGAGCGACAACTTTACGATACTCGCTTTCAACATTACTTCCATCGGCGTCCCCGATCTCAAACAAAAAGAGCCCATTGATGCCGCGTACAAAGACCTGCTCACGACGCTCAAAAATGCTGCCTATCGTCCGTCATTTGCCATGACATTCCGCGATTTTGCAGTCGGTACAAAGCACATCGCAGTATTGGGATCATCGGCTTCAAACATCTCGGGATTACAGGCTGGCGGTGATATCATGATCATCGACAAGACCAAAAAAACGCCAATCGCGTTCAATAAGTCCTCCGATCCCCGCCGTGCACACGAAATCCGGTATGGATTTAAACTCGCACAGGGCGATCCCAAATTCGACCAGACCGAACAGAATTCCCACGCAGTGATGTGGATTCCATAATTAAAAAAGGCGCTCACGGGAGCGCCTTTTTTTATTCCAGTTCTCCGGCAACATTCCAGCAAAGGTAATCGTGTCTTTCCCCCTTGTCCGGATAGGTTGCACAAGCATGCATCAGCTTGACGCATGCGGCTTCGGGACGCATTTCGCCACCACTGATGGCACCGGCATCCGCAAGGATGGCGCTGTTTTCGTACAACGGCAAATCGATCTTGCCCGTCGTTCCGTTTGCGACCAGCACATCGATATTCCGATCGGTGGCCATTCCAACGAAATCGGCGACATCGCTCTCCAAACAAGGAATCGTCCCAACCCCAAACGGGATCAGCACAATGCCATCCAGATGATCCTCCCCCTCCAGCAGCGGCATGAGCAGATGCGTATTCATACCCGGGGTGACATGAATCATCATCACCTTGGCATCAAATCTGGGACAGCACCTGAACGGAGCCGCCGGACGCCGGATATGCTTGCCCAGCGTGATATCGACCCCAAGCCTGGCAAGCGGCTCGCACCCCGGAGAATCGAACGCATGATATGCACGGGTATTGACTTTGTAAGTCCGGCATCCGCGCATCAGCAAGCCATCAAAACAAATCCCGACTTCAGGGATATCCAGCGTCGCCACTTCAATCGAATCGGCCAGGTTGCGACGCGCATCGTTGCGCAATGCACCAAGCGGACGCTGTGCACCTGTAAGGATCACGGGTTTATCAAGTCCTTCAAGCGCAAAAGCAAGTGCCGAAGCCGTATAGGGCATCGTGTCGGTGCCGTGAATCACGATAAAACCGTCGTATTCACTGCGTTTGGAGGATATGGTTCTGGCCAGCTCAGACCACTGACGCGGACCGATATCCGACGAATCCAGGTTGCACAGAATCATCGAATCGATGCTGGCAAAGCCCATATATTCGGGCAGTTGCTCGACCAGCGCCGATGCGTAATGACCGGGTTCGAGATGCTGTTCCCCCTCCATGGCAATCGTTCCGCCGGTATGGATTAATAGTATTTTCTTTTTCGCCATCATGCCCTCGTGCGTTATTCCAAGACTTCGCCATTCGATACTTTCGTGAGGTATTCCCAGCGGCTGTATAATGCTTCGATTTGCTGTTCCGCAGCATTGAGCTGTTCGTTGAGCTCCTTGATTTTGTTCGGAATTTTATAGTTATCGGGATTGGCGATCTCAGTTTCAATTGCGGATTTGTTCTCTTCGGCCGCCATGATATCGTCTTCAATCGTCTTGAATTCCTGGGCTTCCTTGAACGTGAGCTTGCGGGGTTTGGGCTGGCCATTGTTTCGTGCCGAAGGTTTGGCGTCTTTAATCGGTTTCGGTTCTTTGGCCGCAGCCGCCTCGATCGCTTTTTTCCGGCACTGCAGATACAGATCGTAATCGCCGTCATACCGGATAAATGTTTTGGATTCTTCGTCAAAAGCGAGTACGGCAGTCGCAAGGCGGTTGATAAGGAAGCGATCGTGGGTCACGAACAGGACAGCGCCTTCGTATTGAGAAATCGCGGTTTCGAGGGTCTGCAGCGAGTCGATGTCGAGATCATTGGTCGGTTCATCCAGCACCAGCAAATTCGCATCGGTGCACATCAGTTTCGCAAACAATAACCGGCACTTCTCGCCACCGGATAACGTCGAAACCAGCTTGTCCTGCTCGGGTACATCGAACAAAAACCGGCATAAAAAGCCATGTTTCTGAATTGCCACATGATTGACATAGACGTGATCACCGTCACCCAATGAATCATAGATGGATTTGGAGGGATCGAGTTCGTTGCGCTGCTGCGACAAATAGGCAATATGCGAGTTTTTGCCGATGAGCACCGTTCCTGAGTCGGGTTCAATTCTTTTGGTCAGGACGTTGAGCAAAGTCGTTTTACCGCAGCCATTGGGGCCGATAACCGCACAGCAATCGTCTTTTCGCAGCGTAAAATCGAACGGTTTAAAGACGACGTGATCGTAGGCTTTGGATATTTTCTCGGCCTGAATGATGATGTTGCCCAATCGGGCGTTCGCGGTAAACTGCAGTTCGAGCGAGGCTTCGTGCGTGACTTTGGCTTTTTCCTGAATTTCGGCGACGCGTTCGATGCGAGCGCGGGCTTTGGTTCCGCGGGCTTTTGGGCCGCGGCGCAGCCAGTCGAGCTCGGTCACGAGCAGATTTGCGTATTTTTCCTGCTCTTTTTTGCGCAAATCCATCAGCGCAGCCTTTTGCTCGACGAAATGCACATAATTGCCGGCGAACGACAGCAGTTCGCTGTGGTGGATTTCGATCATGCGCGTGACGATATGGTCGAGAAATGCACGGTCGTGCGTGACCAGAATCACGGCGGCACGATAATCTTTGAGCAGGCTTTCGAGCCATTCGATCGTATCGACATCCAGATGATTGGTCGGTTCATCGAGCAGCAGGACATCTGCGCGTTCGAGCAGGACTTTTGCAAGCGCCACACGGCGCTGCTGTCCGCCCGAAAGCGCATCCATCGGCGTATTCAGAATGCTTTGCGGCAGATTCAGACGGCGCAGCATGCCTTCGATATCGTGCTGCAGCTCCCAGCCGCCGTGGGCTTCGATTTCGGTCTGCAGCTGTTCCTGAAGATGGCTCAGGCGCTCGATTTCTTTTGCATCTTTGGCCTCAGCGACCTGCGCACAGATATTTTCGTATTCCAGAATGCGGTCGCGGCGATGCTGCAATGCTTTGCCCACCACGATCTGCGGCGTATCGCCGGGTTCAAACACGGGCCGCTGCGGCATATACGAAATCTGAATCTTCTTATAATGCGTAATTTCGCCGTCGTCGTGATATTCCAAACCCGCAAGAATCCTGAGCAACGTCGATTTTCCCGAACCATTGTGCCCAATCAGGCCGATCTTTTCCCGCTCGTTGATGATCAGCGACAGATCTTCAAAAACGCTTTTGGCACCATAGGTTTTGCCCAGGTGATTTACCGAAATCAAAGGCAGCATATTATTTCGTATCCATTTTATAGAACTAAAAAACGGCCAACAACCGCACGGCGTTATATCTCACACGATGCCGATTGCCAATCGCCGATTGCCAATGATTTTTTGCTTTTAACTCCGATGCATTTGTCGTAGATAACCGCAAATTTATCCCCGTTTTTGGGGATGATATTATGGAGTTGTTATGCAACCTGGTCTTGTACAAAAACTGAGTCCAAACATGAAAGGCGCGCAGCGCCGGCAATTGCGGGGTCTGGCGCATGCGCTCAAACCCATCGTGCAGGTGGGGCATGGCGGCGTGACCGAAACACTTGTAAATCAGCTTGAAACAGCGCTTTACGACCACGAGCTCGTCAAAGTCAAAGTTCTGAACAATTATGACGGCGATCTCGAGGATGTTGCCATTGCGCTCACTGAAGCGACCCAGAGCGCCTGTGTGCAGCAAATCGGCCACATTCTGCTCTTTTACAAAGCCAATCCAGACAAACCGGTTATCGAGCTTGAGGGATAAAAATGCTTCAGGTAACTGTTGATGATCGCTGGCCCAATGCCAGACAGGTCGGGCGCATTGCCGAAATCATTAAGCAGGGCGGGCTTGTCGTCTATCCGACCGATACCATTTATGGGCTCGGCTGCGACATGATGAACAAGCGCTCGGTCGAGAAAGTTTACCAGATGAAGGGCAAGGACCGCAAACACCCGCTTTCGTTCATCTGCCCAGATTTAAAGGATATCGCGCGGTTTGCGGTTGTTTCGAACATCGCCTATCGCCTGATGAAGCGCATTTTGCCCGGTGCCTACACGGTGATTCTGCCGGCCTCCCGCGAAGCGCCCCGTCTGATGATGAGCAAATCCGCGACGGTGGGTATCCGCGTGCCCGATCACCCCGTCACCCAGATGCTGCTTGAAAATCTCGACAATCCCATCGTCACGACGTCGGTGCCGTCGCCCGAGAACGTCCAGTTTGACGATCCCGAGGAAATTGCGCATCGTCTGCCGTTTCTGGATGGCATTATCAACTGTGGCCTGATTGCGCCTCAGCCTTCGACGATCATCGATCTCACGACGGACGTTCCCCGCCTGATTCGCCAGGGCAAAGGCAGCATCGACTCGATCCCGGACATCGTCGTCGAAGATGATTGATGACTGATTTGCCGCTGCTATTGGCCTGCGGCCAATACGCGCGGCTTCGTCGCTATCGGCGCAGCCGATACGCGCCGAAAAACTGTGGATGCCCCCCCATCAGCAACGGCCGGCGTATTGCAAATAGCCGGCCGCAAAAAAAGCGCCGTATGCCGCGAGGCATAGGCGCTTAACCAAATACAACAAATGATGTAAATCTAGGCGTTGCGGGGACGACGCGGACGATCGCTGCGTTTGTCCTGATTGGCCTCGTTGACGCGAATGGCGCGGCCGTCGAGTTCCTTGCCGTCGAGCGCCTGAATCGCGGCATCGGCAGCAGCATTGTCTGTCATCGTAACGAAGCCGAAACCGCGGGAACGGCCGGATTCGCGCTCGGTGATAACTTTGGCTTCGACGATTTCACCAAATGGTTCGAATGCTTTGTGCAGACCTTCGGAAGTCGTTGCCCAGGCCAGACCACCCACAAATAATTTCTTCGACATAATTGTCTCTCTTGCTGTGCGTATCACGCGATTTTACGGATGACGTCCATCCGCAGGACTGACGGCGGTGACCGTCTGCGAAAGCATCTAACAAATGCTTATCTGTTTAGTTTAAGCCAGATCGCACTTTAGCGCAACCATTAATGATAAAAGCGAGAGTTTTTGTTGTAACTGTTCAGCCATCGACAACGAACGCCGTTAGGCGTTCAATATCAATAGCCCCCGGTTGGAGCCGCATGCGACTACCGGGGGCTCAGAGCGTTCCCCCACTTCTTTTCCCAATTTTTTGCCAGCCCAAAGGGCTGGCAAAAAATTGGGGGAGGGAGGGATAATAAGCCTTTTTTACCCCCGGCTCTGCCGGGGGCTATTGATATTAAAGCCCTAGCGGGCTTATGTACGGCTGAATAATAACGATTTTGTTTAATATCCAATCGGAGCGCGGCTTCAATGCTGTGGGGCTGAATAATAACGATTTTGTTTGATATCCAATCGAGGCGCACCCCAATGCTGTGAGGCTGATAAACGCGCATTTTTGACATTTCGCAAAACTAAACGATGATGTGCGAGGCCGAATGCGGCAACATTGGAGGTAATTTATGGGACATGGATTGTCTAAATGGCTTGTTATCTGTATTTGCGGTTTACTGGGCGCGCCGGCAGCGTATGCGCAGGATGCCGGTGATCCTGTCGCTGTGAGCGATGAGGCTGCGGCGGAAGATGAAGGTGCCGAAGATGAAGATACGGCCGCATTTATGGATTCCGTGAGGCGTACCGGTGAGATCGCCGATGATTCGGTCGATTACTCCGAAATGCACGAAATGCGGGTGCTGGAGCGCAACTTTTTGCCATCCAAAAGCAGCGACGAGGTCGCCATTACGCTTCCGCCCGGCAATATGCTTGAGCTTTCGCATGATGCAGCCATGCACATGCTCGTCGAGGGTGCAGCAAAAGAGCCTGGAACTCGCGGGTTGCAGCGGCAGGCGTCGAGACTGATGGCTTCGGCCATTGCCGAGGTCAAACAGCAGATTGCATCGTCGGGATCGGCGCTCGAACAGCCATTCGGGCTGGATTGCATCAACCAGCCTGCAGTACAGGAATACATCGCCATTTTCTCGTCGCCCGCTTCCAAAACAATGAAAACATGGCTCAAGCGCATGGGACGGTATCAGGCAGTGCTCGAGAAAGTGCTCGTGCAGGAAAACGTGCCGGCCGACCTGATTTATCTGGCGATGATCGAAAGCGGCTTCAAGATGCGCGTGAAAAGCCCGGCATCCGCTACCGGCATGTGGCAGTTCATGGCAGGGACCGGTGCCGAGATGGGGCTGCGCATCGACGAATACGTCGACGAACGCTATGATCCCATCAAATCGGCGCATGCTGCGGCGCAATACCTCAAAAAGCAATATGCCCGCTATCACTCGTGGCCACTGGCTATGGCCGCCTACAACGGCGGTCCGGGAACCGTCAATGTGGCCATCGATCGGTTCAACACCAACGACTATTTCAAGCTCGTCAAATACGGTGCCATGTACGACGAAACACGGCGCTATGTACCGAGAATCCTGGCGGCAGCCATCATCGGCCGCAACCGTGCGGCTTTCGGATTCGACGGCCTGACTTCCGAACCGCCGTTCGTCTTTGATACCGTGACGGTGCCCGGAAATACCCGGCTCATCGAACTGGCCAAAGCCGCAGAATGCACCGTCGATGAGCTCAAGGATTTGAATCCCGAGCTGCTGAAAGACATCACGCCGCCCGGAAACCAGTATGAACTGCGCATCCCGCTCGACCGGCATAAACGATTTGTCGAACGATTCGACAACGTATCGAAAAAATACAAGGACGCCAAAGACACCATCAGGCTTCGGTTTGGAGAATCTATTGAACAGCTGGGCGACGATATCGGTGTGCCCGGCCGCGTATTGAGAACTCTGAACGGTATGGGAGCAAAAGATGCTGCGGCTTATGGATCCGATATCATTGTGCCCAATGGCAGCAAGCGACATGCGTCACATCAGACCGCCAAAGCTGACGATGACGACAAAAAACTCGTCCTGATTTCGCCCGAAAAATTCGATTTTCGCGACCGCAAACGCGTTTTTTACGAAACGAACAAAGGCGACACGCTGAAGGAAATTGCCGAAGCATTTGGCGTGCATCAAAACCAGCTGGCCATGTGGAATGAACTGGATGCATGGGCAAAACTGCGTCCCGGCATGGTGCTGCAAATCTATGCAGCGTCGAACTGCGATTTGAACGACATCCGCTATCTGCCCGAAGACCAGGCGCATGTCGTCGTGCGCGGATCCGACGAACATCAGGCCATTATCGATGCCAAACGCCAGAAAAATGTCAAAACGGCCAAAGCAAATTCCGGTTCATCCAGATCCGGCGGCACCACATCCAAACAAGGTCATTACACCATGCACACCGTCGGCTCGGGCGATTCACTTTCAAAAATCGCCAAGAAATACGGCGTTACCGTCGACTCCCTGCTCAAACTCAATGGCCTCAAGTCAAACAGCACCATCCGCAAAGGCCAGAAACTCAAAGTCAAAAGAAATTAATAGTTCCAGGAAAGCGTTTCATTTTCGTCCCAACCGGGGGCAGATACCGGCCCCGGCGAGCGGAAACCAGACGTACCCGGAAATTTGCCTGTGATTCACAGCATGATAGAATGGTATCCGGTATGGATGTTATCTTGACCGATATAAATATCGTATGGTAACATTATAGGGGGATTTTAGGAGCGTTATTGTGTCTCAGGAATCATTGATCACCAACTCTAACAACGATAATCAGAAGCCCGGACGGGATGCGACGATTAGGCAGCAATCTCTGTTCGAGCCATCTGAAGATCGTACTGCGCGAGGATCAAGCCTTTCCGATTTGCTTCCAAATTCGAGCATATCCGATTTATTTGACGACATGGGCGACCCCAAAATACCGGATTTGCTTGCAGAAGCCGATGCACTCGAATCTTCATCCATTCCCGCAGCAGAGACCAAAAGCATCGATAAATCGCTTCCCAAACTCAAATCGCTCAGCGGCCTCAAATCCGTTGGAGATTCCGGCATAAACGCCGCGCTGTCTTCCAGCGAGAATACGGCTGTATACCGGGATCCCAGGATCAAATCGGGGGATCAGAAAGCCGTTTCACTCGACGCCAAAACGCTTTCGACCGAAACCAAAGCTGTATCCCGCAAAGGCGGCCTCAAATCGGGGGATCAGAAAGCCGTTTCACTCGACGCCAAAACGCTATCAACCGAAACCAAAGCTGTATCCCGCAACAGCGGTCTCAAATCCGGAGACCATAAGGTGTTGTCCCGCGATACCAGCCTCGTTTCCAGCGACAACAAAGCGCTGCCCCCAGACGTCAAACTACCGGGCGATTCCCCCAGCATGTCGGGCGAAATTTCGCTTGCGTTCAATTCCATAGCCGACACACACTCGCCGGAATCCAGCGATCACGAAGCGGGCGAAGTTAAACCCGTCTCCCTCGATCTCAAAATGGAACCCGTCCTGGGCAACAACGAAACCACGCGCCTGATCGAAGCTATGCCAGATACAGACGCCGAACTTCCGCCCCCTAAAATCGGTGCAGATTCCAGCCTCGTCGTGCGCTTCGGAAAATCCGAAGATGCCGAACTCTCTCAGAATTATACAGTCGGCGAGCAAATCGGCCGCGGCGCGTCGGGCAAAGTCTATGAAGCCTGGAGAAAACGCGATAACAAACACGTCGTCATCAAGGTACTCATCACCGAAAACCTCACCGATGACGAAGAATCCCGCGTTGCCATCCGCCGCTTCTATCGCGAAGCCGAGCTGATTACCTCTCTGCACGAAGAACATATCGTCGAATGCGTCGATTACGGCCGCTATCAGGGCAAACCTTGCATGGTGCTCGAATTTATCGACGGTTTGTCCCTCGATCAGCTCATCATTAAATATGGCGCACTCCCCCTCGCCTATGCCACCGGCATCATCGAACAGCTGCTCAAAGCACTCGCCGAAACGCACAGCAAAGGCATCATTCACCGCGATATCAAACCAAGCAATATCATGGTTTTCGATACGCCGCCGCCCTACGAAATCCGTGTGCTCGATTTCGGTATTTCCACCGTTCTCGAGGGACTGCAAAGCCAGACGTTGATGACTCAGGCCGGCAATGTGCGCGGTACCCCCTCCTACACGGCTCCCGAGCTCTTCACAGGTGAAACGCGCGCCAGCGTCGAAAGTGATCTCTATGCCGTCGGTCTGTGCTACTACGAATGCCTCACCGGTCTCGTCGCTTTCAACGATAAATCCTTCATGCGCGTCGCCTATAAACAGGTCAACGAGCAGTTGGAAGTGCCTGGGTATATCCCGCAGTGCATCGCCGATATCATCCTCAAACTCTGCGAAAAACCTATTCGTCTGCGCTATCACTCCGCCCAGGAAGTCCTCGACGACATCCACGCAAACAT
>CAMKRB010000083.1 GCA_946415045.1 uncultured Myxococcales bacterium | reverse complement strand
TTCGACCTGCTCCGCAAGAATCCGCAGAAAATCACGGGCGAGATCTACATCCCCATCCACCAGAACCTGATGGCCCTGCCGGGACAGAAACTGGAGGATATCCGCGAGGTCCGCACCCGATATGCTCATCTGCACCCTCAGACCATCGCGAATATACGCCGCAACTTTTTCTGCCAGAGCATCGTTATTCTTCAGCAGCAACAGGTTGCTCAGAATCCCCACCTGCTGATGCGTACGGCTTTTGGCATAATCTATCGCATCAAATATCCATGGCACAATCAGCGGTTCACCACCCGTAAAGGATATTTGAATGTTTGGATTGAGCGCGACGCCATCGTCGATTACGGTCTTGACCTGCTCGAGCGTGAGTTCGTTTTCTCGCGCCACACCTGAGCATGCGCTGCAATAGATGCAGCGCAGATTACATGCGTTCGTCACCTGGAACTGCAGCAACTGACGCGGCGAACGATAAGGTCGCGGCGCACCAAAAAATCCATGCTTGTCCAGACGTTCCCGCAATTCGGTCGGCAATTTGCCAACTTCCCGCCGATCCGCGAGACATGCATGAATCGCCTCGAGTTCCTCTGGCTTCACTGCACAATAAGTCCCCAGGGAGGGCGAAACTGCAAGTTCGCCTCCCTGAGTCGGCAGAAGTACACAATCTTCCGGAAGTTTCATCGGTTATTCAGATTTTTCGGATGGATGGACAGGCGAGGGCGTCGGAATTTCAGGAAGCATCTCACCTTCCCTCACATCGACTTCACAAACCGCTGAGGTATTCGACAAGCTGACGCAGACTTCCTCATCACTGCATGATTTCGAGAACGACCAGGCACCGCCCACGCATTTGTAAATGCTGTTGTCTTCGCATTTCATAGCGCCATCGTCACATTCAGGTGGAATCATCTCGCCTTCTGTCACATCGACCTCGCAAACCGCAGAGGTATTCGATCTTTCGACGCAGATCGCATCCCCTTCGCATTTGTTTGCAAGCGCCCAATAACCAAATTCGCATTTGTAAATGCTGTTATTGTCGCATTTCATTTCGCCCGGCTGACATTCTTCTATCGGCAGAACACCCGCCGTAGGTCCCATATCGCAGAATGCAGATGTATTCGAAATTTGTATACATTCCGATCCGCCTTCGCATACATTCGAAAGCACCCATAATCCGCCTTCGCATTCATAGACGTTATTGCCATCACATTGCATCTCGCCATCCACACAATCCAGCGAAACATCACCGGCCAGCGGCTGCAATTCACATATCGCTGACGAATTTGACTGCTCCACGCAGAGTTCGCCTGCATCGCATGCGCGATCCAGCGACCAGAAACCATGGTCGCACTTATAGATGCTGTTGTCTTCGCATTTCACCTCATTATCCTCGCACTCCTTTTGAGGAGGCAAGATACCAGAGGTTGGTCCCATATCACAGAATGCTGACGTATTGGAAACCTGGACGCACTCATCTCCGGCATCGCATACGCGATCCAGCGACCAGAAACCACCATCACATTTGTAGACGCTGTTGCCGTCACATCGCATCTCACCATCCACACAATCCATGGCAATATCACCAGCCAATGCTTCCGGCTTGCAATAAGCTGACGTGTTGGACGCTTCATAACAAATATCGCCCGAAGTACAAACCTCGGCCTTTTTCCACACACCATTCTCACAGTGCATCACCTTATTGCCGTCGCATTTCTGAGCACCGCGTTCACACTTATCTTTCTGAGAATGTTGTCCCTGCTGACCTTGCTGGATCTGCTGAGCATCATTGCCGTCCTCTTCACATGCACACATCACCGACATCGAAAAAACTGCAGCTGATGCCGCAAGAATTCGCTTGGTCGTCTGAAGCCACGGCATACGCACATCGGTCTTGCGAATCACAAACGTCGATTTGACAATGCAAATGCCCGATGTGTTGATGAGAAGCGTATCATTTTCGCAGATACGAACGGGTTTCCCCTCACGAAGCTGCAATTTTCGGCCGCTGCGCTCCAAAATCACCGGCGTCTGGCCCACCCTCAATACGACGAGCTCATCATGATCATCCAGCTCAAGTCTCACTGCGGCCGAATCCTGCGTCGTGACACCATTTTCGCCAAGAAGCAGCGCATTTTCATGCGTGATGGGGAGACAATCAACAGGCTGCTGCCCATTCAGCGAAATAACAGTTTTACAACTCAACATTTTCAAATTCCTTTATAACAACAGTTAATCACACACACAATTTCAGGCAAACGCCCAAAATACCTATATATATACCTCGTTATAGCACACAAATTCTGCATAACAAGGTTTCCAATCAAAAAATCAGTTACTGCTTTGAATTACTAAAGATTTTTTTTTACAGCACGACATCGGCCGGATGCACGCCCCCCCCCCGGCAGGCGTTCCACTATTCACCCGAACCACCCCATTTCGCTTCCAGTTTCTCGATTTCCTTCAGCAATTTCGCTGGAATCTCGCCATCTGCGCAGTTGCAGTGGCATTTCATATCCAGCGTATACATGCGGCCGATGCAATAATTGGAATGTTTACAGCCGCTTACGGTATTTTCATCGCCGTCCCGCAGTTTGTTCACAAACGCCGGATCATGTACGAGCGCCCGCGCCATCTGTACGGCTTCGAACCCCGAATCCAGGATTTCATCGATCACCTTGCGGCTCGTCACGCCGCCCACATAAATCAGCGGCAGCTTCAGTTCGGCCCGGAATTTCTTCGCATCCTCAAGAAAATACCCGTCTTTGTACGGCACCGCAGGCACCATGATATTCCCCGCCAGCTTCAGACCAAACTTGAGCCACCAGAATTTCTTCATATCCATATAATAGCCCATGGTCTTGAGCGGCATATTGCCCCGCATCACCTCCATCGGCGCCTTCGATACGAATCCGGCCGTCAGCACGAGCGCATCCACGCCCAGCTCCTCCAGTTTTTTACACACCTGAATGCATTCGTCATATTGCATGCCGCCTTTAAAACCGTCATGCATATTCACCTTCACGACCAGTCCCAGCCCCAGTTTCTGCGTCTCTTCCCGCACCGCCGAAATCACGCGCACCATAAAACGCATGCGATTCTCAAGGCTCCCGCCGTATTCATCCTTGCGGTGATTGGTATAGGGCGACAAAAACTGCGAAATCAAATAGCCATGCCCCGCATGCACTTCGATGCAATCGAATCCCGCCTCTTTCACCAGCCGCGTCGCCGTCACAAAATCCTGCACAAACTGGTCGATTTCCTCAATCTTCATCCCGCGCACAATCGTTGGACTGTACAGATTAAACCCGGAACTCGCCCCAACCGGCGTCTGACCGCACGTGCTGCGATGGGTCATATTGCCGCAGTGCCCAATCTGAATCGACGCTTTCGCCCCCGCCTCGTGAATCGCATCCGTCAGCTCCTTCAGCTTCGGCACCGCCTCGGGCCGCATCCACAGCTGCCCCTTAAACGACAGCCCGCTCTCGTTAATCGACGCATACGCGACCGTCGTCATCCCAATCCCGCCGCGCGCCACACTCGTATGGTAATCGAACAGCGCCTGCGACGGCCCATTATCCTCGCACATATTCTCAAATGCTGCCGAACGAATCGTGCGGTTGCGTATCTCACACGGGCCAATTTTAAACGGTGTAAACAATTTCGATGTCATGAGAATCCTGTTTTACAAAAGAGAGACGCTCCATGGAACTTACAAAAAAGAGACGTTCCAAAGAACGTCTTTACAATTTTTTTTGATAATGTTTTTGCGGTGCTATCGGCTGCGCCGATACGCACGCGCGATGCGGCTATCGGCTGCGCCAATACGCCGCATCATCATGATGCTGATCACCAGCTAACGTAAGCAGAATCCCGCTTTTCCGATTACCGCTGATCATCCAGGCAGATGCGGCCATTCTATTTAATCTTGTAGGTCAGAGTTTTCTCCATTCCATTTCGGGATATCTTAAGGATGATATCCTGTCCGCCGCCCTGCGCACCGGCCAGCGCTCTGAGAATTTGAATATCGTCAGCCGGCTGGCCGTTCACCTCGGTAATCACATCGCCCGATTGCAGCCCAAGCCGGGCATAAAGCGAATTTTCTTCAATACCGAGCAACCGATAGGCAGTGACAGTTTCGCCTTTATATACAGGCTGTGCCTCTGGCAACGGTCCATAAGCCGGATTATCGGCAAATGCATTGGGATTCCGGCGAATCTGCATCAGAAAATCCCGGGAAATTTCGTAAGTATCCGGGCCGATTTCTTTTACGACCTCGGCCACCGCTGACGCATCAGCCGCAGCCTCTGGCACTTCAACCGGCGGCACTGCCAGTGCCGAACCATCGCGAACCGCCGAAACGGGAACACTCTCGCTGCGAACCACAGTTGAACCATCCGCCATCACTTGAGAATAACTCAGCGTAACCGTATCGTCGTCATTTTTGCGAAGTGCATCAAAGCCTTCACTTTCCCAAAGCGATGCCATAACCGGGCGCTCGACGAGAACGTCGAAATCATCGCTGCCGCTGTTATAGTGGTAAAGCCGGTAAATGCCCATATCTCCATCGGATGATTTGTAGAAGAATCCTAAATCATCCAGTTCGCTGACAATCTGACCTTCGTTCACAATATAAGGAGAAATACAGGGATCAATCCGTATGCCCACGCCCGGGCTGTTGCTCGTTTTGCCTTCATTCACCTTGATATAGCACACCGAATTGTTGCCGCCGGTAGGCGATGTCATCGTAGTTGCGGCGAGGTCGTATTTGTCGTCGACCCGGAATTGTCCGTAAACCATGTGACCTTCGTCATTCATGCGGCCAATGTTCACGACTTCGCCGTTATCGTTCACTTTAAAAATCTCGACCGAATTCAGCGAGCTGCTGCAGCCGCTGCACAACAACAACAGCGACGATGCCATTAAAGCAATCCGTGTTTTCTTCATATTACTCAGAATCCCGTTATTTTAACCTGATGGAAATGTCGGTGGCACAAGCCCGAGCACACCGCACGAAATCCAACAAACGGGATTCCCGCGATTTTGTTCAAATCAATTATGCTTTAGACAGCACACGAATCGTGAGCGTCGCAAAATGCAAATCGTTTCGGAGGCCGTATGCGCGCAGCGCATAGGCCGACGCGCGGAGCGTATCGGCACAGCCGATAGCCCGCGCCCAAGAAAAAAACGCCGGATTTACTCACCCAAAGTTCCCCAACGCGCAGTCTTTAGCGGCGATTTTCTGGCTTCTTCCTCGACTTTCGTGCCTATGAACATATCCTTTGAGTGATCCGCATGAACGACCCAGCTTTTCGGATAATAATCAAACGCTTCAGCGCCATTGAACATATCATCCATATCGCAGACCTGCGATACGTGCCACATTTCGAGCGGCTGGTTGAACGACGCGGCACCGCGAAACATCCTGCGCATGTTGGTGACGCTCGACACGTCCCACTTTTCGATCGGTTGGTCGAACGAAGCAGCATCCGAAAACATCAGACTCATGTCGGTGACGTTCGATACGTTCCACCTTTCGAGCGGCTGATTAAACGAGGCAGCTTTATGAAACATCAGACTCATGTCGGTAACTTTCGATACGTTCCACGCTCCAAGCGGCTGGTTGAACGAAGCTGCATCCGAAAACATCCCGCCCATATTTGTAACGCTTGATACGTTCCACGCTTCGAGCGGCTGATTGTACGAATCAGCATCCGAAAACATCCAGCGCATATTTGTAACGTTCGATACATTCCACATTTCAAGCGTCTGATTGAACGACGCGGCACCAGCAAACATCCTGCTCATATTTGTAACATTCGACACATTCCACGCTCCAAGCGGCTGGTTGAACGACGCAGCATGAGAAAACATCCCGTTCATATTTGTGACGATCGACACGTTCCATGCGCCAAGCGGCTGGTTGAACGACGCAGCATCCGAAAACATCCTGCTCATATTTGTAACGTTTGATACATCCCACTTTTCAATCGGTTGATTGAACGACGAAGCGCCAAGAAACATCCCGCTTATATCTTTCACCTGATTCAGATTCGGACTGACATCAGGAATACTTTCGAGCGCTTTACAATCTGCAGCAAACAATTTCATACTCTTCCACGGTACATTTCCCCAACTGTCGATCGAGACAACAGCTTTTGTACTGTGATCAGTTCTCACCGGCGCATCACACTTTATATCCGGCTCATACCCCGTATCAAGTTCCGAATTAAATTCCGAATCAGCGGGTTCACACAAGATATCCGGTGGTCTTCTTGCACACAAAAACATTGCAGGTATTTCACCGCGCACCCGGATTTGATGTTTGCCAGAGTTCTTTTTATAGATACATTTTTGATTGTCCGTCAGTGCCTTATATTCAAACGTGCCGTCGCCATCGCAATCGAGATCATAATTGACGGAATATTGGCCACCAACTGAATTCATCGCGACGAGAATTTCTATAGTATCGCTCTCAGCGGCAGCATCCGGATCCGCTTCGTCAGCATCGAACCTGGGATCAATCTCTGTCGTAATTGTATACTTAAAGATGCCATCGTCAGCGGTTTGCTGAACATTGGCCGCAGATTTCGGAGTTTCTTGTTTTGTGCTGCAGCCGCAGACAAACGCAAGAGAAGCGATGGCGAGTGTGAGGAACGTGAGATTTTTCATGGTGATACCTGTCATTTCAATCAAAAAGGATGTAACGCAATCCGTGCGAACACATGTATTATCTAACACAAACAAAACCTCGTAACAACAGCAAATGCATGGTATGGCGCGGGCTATCGCCTGCGGCGATACGCGGTGTGCGTGAAAGACGTCCCATGAAACGTCTCTACTCGCTATTGGCCGCAATGCGGCCAATACGCTCGTTATGATTTCACATATTGCTTGATCTCACACGTATGTTCATTCGATTTTTCATCATAATTCACGGCGACCAGCAACAAATCACCCTGGTATTTGTCCATCACATTGAAATATTGTTTTGATTCGATTTGTTGCAGCGCCGCACCGGTGCTGTGGTTTCGTTTGAGTTCGACGATCATTGCCGGCACATTGGGAATATACGGAACGAACACGACGTCGGCATAGCCTTTGCCCGCAGGAAGCTCGCTGATAACCGTATAGCGCGTGTTCGCATAGAAATAGGCGAATCGAATGGCGCATTGCAGACAGGCTTCATGATTGTATCGCTGACGGCTCATGAGTTGTTCGTGTGCCGCAGTCAGCGCATCCGCGACAGCTTGCGCGTCTCCCTCGACTGTTTTGTCCAATAATAATTTTGAATGATTTACGATTTCAATAGCTTTGGCATAATCGGAATCATTTTCAATGGCATAGATCCACTCCGATCGGATTTCATGGTTCGGAATATAACACTGTTTTGTCGTGCTATCATAAGCCAGATAGCCAAGATGAATGAGGTAAGCAAAAACAGCATCTTTGGAATGGAAGTCCGTCATTGTATTGAGGAACTTATCGACATTCACATCAATCCGTCCACCTGCTATCATTGTTTTGACATCTTCTTTGATGCCTTCAAAATTCATCGATATATAAATTCGGATCGAATCGTAAGAACCCGTTTTTGTCCAATAATCGCCGACTTTTCGACTTGTCATGGCCTGCACGACGGATTTGGGATTATATATTTCGAATGTATTACCAAGGTAATCCAGTTTATAGCCATTATACCAGCGCTTACATTCCTCATAATCCATGCGATATTGTTCACACAAAGATCTGGTTTCTTCCTCGGTAAAACCGACGAATTCCGACAGCTGCATGGAATTCGTCATCGTATATTCGGTAAACAGATTGAGCTTCGACTGCACTTTGTCGCGCACGATGGGCAAAATACCTGTCAAATAGACGAGGGTAAAGGCTGGTGCCAGGTCAGCGTTTTTGAACATGCCGTTCAGAAATGACAAGTATGGATTAAAAATCGACGATTTGACCTGCTCGCGTACGAGCACATCATATTCGTCCATAATCACGACGAACTGTTCCCCGGTTTTGGCATAGACACGCTTTATACATCTATCCAGGGAATCGCTTTCTTTTATGCCGCAATCCGGAAACTGTTCCATGAGTTCTTCGCGTATCTCGGACGTAAACAGCGGGACGATGTCCTCGTCATGGTTGGAGTTCGAATAAAACCCGTTGACGTCGAATTTGATGACGTTGAATGCATTGAGGTACGTCTCAAAGTCGGGCATCTGCGCGATTTTGAGTTTTTCGAGAATCGGTCGCGAGTTTGCCTTTTTGCCGTAGTATGCCGAGATCATGTTGCCGGCCATCGTCTTGCCGAAGCGACGCGGGCGCGCGACGCAGACAAAGCGGTCCTCCGTATTCAGCAGCTGGTTCAGGTCATGGAGAATCATCGACTTGTCGACGTAGATCTTCGAGTTGACCGACATTCTCAACAACGTTTCGTTTGGATTGACGTAAATTCCCATTGCGCATCTCCGTTCACCTCGACAAGGGGGCATTACCCCTTGTTCATTCATTCTTCACCATAACTCGCCAAACGCGAAATGGCGAGCGAAAAGCCTTCGAAGAAGCGCAAAGAGAAAAAGCCGCGTATCGCTGAGCGATAGCGGCTTTGCGAAGGCGTATCGGCCGCAGGCCGATAGCCGGAGCGCGTCGGGCGTAACGAGCACAGGGGCGAGGTCCCAGACCCGCCCCAAAGCGAGCAAGCCCGCGCCCCAAAACGAACGGCCATGCGTTCGGTTCCCCAAATGTTCGTTTGTTAAATCAAGTCGGTCGGTATGTACAAATGCTTGCTGAAATAGCGATCACCGCGGTCGGGCAGCACGGTGACGATATTCCCCGACACGCCGCTTTTGGCGAGCCTGAGGGCAGCACTTAGGGCGGCACCGGACGAAGAGCCGGCGATAATGCCCTCGCGTCTGGCGAGCTCGCGGCATGCGGCAAAAGCCTCGTCATCGCTTACTTTTATCGCCATGTCCATCAGCGAAATGTCGAGCGTTTCGGCGATAAAATCGTTGCCAATGCCTTCGATGCTGTAATCGGCGTGCTCACCGCCCGCGATTGTCGATCCGATTGGATCGGCCAGCACTGCTTGAATGTTGGGATTGCGCGATTTGAGATAGCGTGCGACACCTGTAAATGTGCCACCAGACCCTGCACCTGCAACGAAATAGTCGATTTGACCGTCGAGATCCTCGTAGATTTCGGGACCGGTCGTTTCGAAATGCGCCTGCGGATTGCTCGGATCGCTGAATTGATCGAGCGTCACAGCATTCGGTGTATGGCGCTTCAACTCTTCTGCGCGCCGATTGGCTTCGAGCATCCCGCCTTCGCGCGGCGTATGAATGATTTCAGCACCAAGCGCCTGCATCAGAATCTGCTTTTCTTCCGAAAATTTATCGGGCACGACAAAGATCACGCGATAGCCCCGGTTGAGCGCCGCAAATGCGATACCGATGCCCGTGTTTCCGGCAGTGGCAAGGATTATCGTGCTGTTGGGACGCAGTTCGCCGCGTTTTTCTGCCGCTTCGATCATGTATTTGCCGGTGCGATCCTTCACGCTGCCAAGCGGATTGTACAGTTCCAGCTTTACGAACAGATTGACGTTCGCGGGAACCTCAAACCGGCTCAGCTGCACCATCGGCGTATGCCCAATCAATTCCTGCAGAGAATGATAGATCTTCATGATTTAACCTCGCTGGCTGCAATTGCCTGCGCCAAATCGGCGATGAGATCACCGGTATCTTCGATGCCCACCGAAAGACGGATGAGTTCGTCGGTAATACCGACTTTATCTCGGATTTCCCTGGGGAACGCTGCGTGTGTCATGGTCGAGGGATGGCACACCAGAGATTCGACGCCGCCCAGGCTTTCGGCAAGCGCAATCAGACCGACGGATTTAAAGAAGATTCGGTAATCGTAATCTGGCCTGAGTTCGAAAGAAATCATGGCACCGCCGTTGCGCGCCTGACGCATCTGGATATCGTGGCCCTGGGCATCTTCAAATCCAGGATAGTACACGCGTTTCACGCTGTCGAGACTGCGCAGATAATGCGCGATTTTTTCGGCATTGGCGACATGCCTGTCCAGCCGCACGCCGAGTGTCTTGATGCCGCGAATGAGCAAAAAAGCATCAAATGGTCCCACAATGCCGCCGGTGGCGTTCTGGATATAGGCGATTTTGTCGGCCAGTTCGCGGGTGTTCACGACGACGAGCCCCGCGACGAGATCGCTGTGACCGCCAAGGTATTTGGTCGCACTGTGCACGACGATATCTGCACCAAGCGAAATCGGGCGCTGCAGATAGGGCGTCATAAAGGTATTATCAACAATCGTGAGCAGATGATGTTTGTGTGCGACATCGGCGATTGCCGCGATATCCGTCACGCTCAGAAGCGGATTGGCCGGGCTTTCGATTAACACGGCTTTGACATCGGGGGTAATCGCACGTTCAAATGCGGCAGGATCTGTGGTATCGCTGATGGTATAGTGAATGCCGAATTGTACAAAAACCCCGTCGAGCACGCGGTAGGTGCCGCCATAGACATTGCTCGAAATCAGTAGTCTGTCGCCGCTTTTAAACAGGCTGAGCACTGCGGTAATTGCCGCCAGCCCCGAAGCAAAGCCGAATCCGGCCAATCCGCCTTCCAGTTCGGCGATCAGGCTTTCGAGCGCTGCGCGTGTCGGATTCCCGGTGCGAGAATACTCATAGCCGCCAATCAGTTCCCCAAGTCCGCGCTGTTCATAGGTCGACGTCTGATAAATGGGGACATTGACCGATCCGGTGAGTGCATCGCCATAAATACCGCCGTGAATCAATGCTGAATCGATGTTTTTATAGTTCTTTGCCATGGTGTTTTCTCCTTTTATATCATAAATGTTTTCATGGGTGCGTAGAATGGTGCTATTTTTTGCGCATATACAAAATGTATATTTTCGTATGCATGCAGGCCGTCATGCCGGTTGCAGAAATAGTTTTGTTGTATTTGTTCGGGATTCTGGTGTTCCTTGACCTCAAAATGATGATTCAGAAATGTCCGGGCGATTTCGTATATCGAAAAGCCTCTCGTCATGCGTTCACCGAGTCTTTCGGTCATTTCCGCAAGCTGTCGCACACGCGGCGGGGATGAGGGATCAAATGTCGTTTTATCGGGATAATCGAGAATGATGATGCTGTCTTCGGGCGTGATGCTGTCGATATTTCGGATGGTATCCTCGAGTGTTTCGAGCGTGAGATAGTAAGAAACACCAAGAATGGATACAAATGTCGGCACCTTCGGATCGAATCCGGATTCCAGCAGTCTTTGTGACAGATTGTCGCGCGAGAAGTCGACAGAGACGAAATGGATATTGTCGCGGACGACCCATCCCAGCTGATCGATG
>CAMKRB010000082.1 GCA_946415045.1 uncultured Myxococcales bacterium | reverse complement strand
ATCCAGGCCGCAACCGAAACTATTCAATTGTATTAATTCAAGGTCAGGCTGTTCGGCGACATATCTTGCAGCACAATACAACCGCGAATGATAGGCCCATTGATCGATCACGCGCAGAGGCGCAGCATTATCCCCCAGATGTGCGACCGAATCTTCGGTAAATACAGCGATGCCGTAGCCTGCAATCATTTCGGGAATGCCGTGATTGATTTCGCGATCGATGTGATAGGGACGGCCAGCCAGAACAATGCTGCGGATATGGTGTTCGCGGACATATTGCAATGCCTCGGATCCGGCATTTCGGATATCTTCCTTGAATGCATCGCGCTCGGCAAAAGCCGCCTGCGTCGCACGCTTTATCTCGTCCAGAGATATATTGAATCTGGTGCCGAGTTCTTCATAAATGCGTTTGTATAAACCTTTTCTGTCATCCAGATTAAAGAATGGATTCATAAAAGGAATATCTTTTTCCTTGAGCTCATCGACATTATTCTTAATCACTTCGGGATACGATGTGACTATCGGGCAGTTGTAATGATTGTTGGCCGATTTGATTTCCTTCTGCTCATAATAGATGCATGGATAGAAGATA
The DNA here is from genome assembly GCA_946415045.1 of uncultured Myxococcales bacterium. Lineage (GTDB taxonomy): Bacteria > Myxococcota_A > Bradymonadia > UBA4248 > UBA4248 > UBA4248. The sequence goes on along the minus strand of CAMKRB010000082.1, from coordinate 10,864 downwards.
AAATCGGGTTTTGCAGCGATCAGCCATGCGATGTGACCGTGTACGATTTTTGCGGGATAACAGGCGGATTCGGATGGGATTGTATCCAGTCCCATTTCGTAGATTTTCTTCGACGACTGCGGGGAGAGCAGCACGCGGAAACCGAGTTTTGTAAACAGCGTAAACCAGAACGGATAGTTCTCATACATATTGAGAACGCGGGGAATACCCACGGTTCCTCGAAATGCCTGTTCCTGTGTGAGCGGTGTATAATCGAAAGTGCGATGGTGTTTATAATCGAACAGATTGGGCACATCCGAATGCTTAAGTTTTCCGGTCGGACGCTCGCACCGGTTGCCGGTGAGGAATTTCGATCCATCATTAAAAGTATTGATGGTCAACAAACAATTATTTGGGCAGCCGCCGCATCGGCGCATGCTGATCTTATAGGAGAATTTGCTCAGTTCCTGACCCAGGCGAATCGAACTATACATTTTATCGGCCGGACACCGGGTCTGTGCAATCAATGCGCAGCCATAAGCGCCCATCAGTCCGGCGATATCGGGACGCACTGCATGCAGCCCCGAGATATTTTCAAATGCACGCAAGACCGCGTCGTTCAAGAACGTGCCGCCCTGAACGATAATTCTTCTGCCAATCGAATCGGTGTTGCGCAGCTTGATAACTTTATACAAAGCATTTTTAATGACCGAATAACTCAGGCCGGCGGAGATATCGCCGAGTGTTGCGCCTTCTTTCTGCGCCTGTTTGACGCGGGAATTCATAAAGACGGTACAGCGCGTGCCGAGATCTATCGGTGCCTGTGCAAATAATGCTTCCTGCGCAAAAGTCTGTGGGGTATGCCCAAGACTGCGCGCAAATGTTTCGATAAATGAGCCGCATCCGGATGAACAGGCCTCGTTCAGCATGATGCTCTCGATCACGCCCTCGCGAAGCATCATACATTTCATATCCTGGCCGCCGATATCGAGGATGAACTCCACCCCCGGCACGAATGCATCGGCTGCCCGGTAATGTGCGATCGTTTCAATCTCACCCTCATCGACGTTCAGTGCTTTTTGAATGAGCCCCTCGCCATATCCCGTCACGCAGGCATTGGCGATGGTGATGTCCGGTGTGAGCTTTTTCTCGATATCGCGCAGAATTTCGACCGTTTTTTCGAGCGGACGGCCTTCGTTGCTGCCGTAATAATCGAGCAGAATCTCGTGATTTTCGGTCATCAGCACGGCTTTGGTCGTGGTCGATCCGGCGTCGATGCCCAGGAATGCACGTCCGCAGTAATCGCGGATATCGCGTCGCGGTGCGACGGTTTGATGCGCCAGAACAAACGCCTGATAATCGTCTTCACTGGCGAACAGGGGTTCGAGGCGCTGGACTTCGCTGGTCGCATTTTCGCCATAATTCTCCATGCGCTCGAGCAGCGTCTGGAATGCAATCGGCCTGGATTCGTAAGAAATACGGGCCGCACCCATTGCGACAAACAGATTTGCATTTTCCGGCACCAGGATTTCGTGTGGAGCCAGTTTGAGTGTCTCGATAAACCGCTCGCGAAGCGATGACAGGAAGTGCAGCGGGCCGCCCAAAAACGCAACTTTTCCGCGAATCGGATGGCCGCAGGCCAGCACGCTCACGGTCTGGTTCACAACAGCCTGCAAGATACTTGCGGCGATATCTTCATGACGTGCGCCTTCATTCAGCAGCGGCTGGATATCGGTTTTGGCAAACACGCCGCATCGCGCCGCGATTGGGTAAATCGTCTTGTAGCCTTTGGCGAGTTCATTCAGGCCCATCGTGTCGGTATCGAGCAAAACGGCCATCTGGTCGATAAAAGCGCCGGTTCCGCCGGCACAGGTCCCGTTCATCCGCTGGTCGAGCGTTGCACCAAAAAACGTAATTTTGGCGTCCTCACCGCCGAGCTCAATCGCGACATCGGTTTCGGGCAAAAGCGCTTCAACGGCTTTGCTCGACGCAATCACTTCCTGGCAGAAATCGAGACCAAGTCTTTGTGCCACGCCGATTCCAGCACTTCCCGTGACCTCGATGGTCATTTCGGGTTTGCCGAGTTCCGCACCGATTTCGCGCAGGATTGTAAACACTGCCAGGCGGATATCGGAGTAATGGCGGCGATAAGTCGAGTATAAAATGTCGTGGGCGTCGTTCTCGACAACCGCCTTAACGGTCGTCGATCCCACATCGAATCCACAATGTAAAACAGAATGCATAAGAACCTGAAACCTGGAATAGCAGAAGGGAATCCCCAGCTGCATCGATAAGACAAGCGAGTTGGTGAACGCAGATCACTGTGTGATATGCACCCACACAACTCTCTAAAACAGTTAAACATCACTTTTATTCATCAAAATCAACCAAATAAGCATGACGCAGAGAATGACGCGCCGCGCAAAAACCGTTAGGAATTATGTTATAGATGCGTATATCCGGCATCAAATGCCAATTGCCGTAAAGCATAAAATCCTGTATAAGCGCGAGTGGATGGCGTTCAGTATATTATTTGTTCACATAAACGCCTTCGACAGAGGAAGCTATGGCATTTGATCAGGACGAGAAACATCCGCCAAGACGGCGGAAAGCGCCGGAATCACCGGCCAGCGGCGGGGAAATATTTTCACCGCAGATGACGCCGAAGGCGGCGACAACCATTCGCGAGAACCAGACGCTTTCACCGGAGATAGCGGGAATTGGTGAACAGCGGCTTTACGACTCACTGCGTCCGATGTCGTTTGACGAATACGTGGGTCAGAAAGCGGAAGTCGACAACATTCGTGTATTTGTTCAGGCAGCGAAGCTGCGGCAGGAGCCTGTCTGTCATTTGTTGCTTTCGGGTCCGCCGGGACTTGGGAAGACGACGCTTGCGCAGATCTGTGCGCATGAACTGGGCGTAAACATCAAATCGACGTCCGGACCAGCGATTGAGAAGAAGGGCGATCTCGCCGGACTGCTGACATCGCTGGAGCCGAGGGATGTGTTGTTTATCGATGAAATCCACCGTCTCAATCCGGTTATCGAAGAGAACCTGTATCCGGCGATGGAAGATTTCATGTTTGACGTCATCATAGGCGAAGGGCCGCATGCGCGTTCGATAAAGCTTGAGCTGCCGAAGTTTACGCTGATTGGTGCGACCACGAGAACCGGCCTGCTCACGAGCCCGCTGCGCGATCGATTTGGCTATATAGCCCGGCTGGACTACTATACCTCTGCTGATTTGGAAAAGATCGTCAGTCGTTCTGCGCGTCTGCTCAACATCGATATCGACGACGATGCCGTCATTGAAGTCGGCCGCCGTTCGCGCGGCACACCGCGCATCGCCAACAGGCTTTTGTCCCGGCTGCGCGATTTTGCGAATGTGCAGGGGCTCAAAAGCATCACGCAAAAACTGGCCGCCGAAAGTCTGGGCATGCTCGGCATCGACAGCATCGGTCTGGACAAGATGGATCACCGCATTCTGCATACGATTATCGAAAAGTTTGGCGGCGGTCCTGTAGGCGTCGACACGCTTGCCGCTGCAACCGGTGAACACCGCAATACGCTTGAGGATGTCTACGAGCCCTATCTGCTGCAGCAGGGATTTATCCAGCGCACGCCACGCGGCCGCATCGCAACTTCACGAGCCTATACGCATCTCGGTCTCGAACCGCAAAACGTCGTCGGTGCTCAGCCGGATCTCTTTGACTTCTAAGCGCAGTATTAAAGATGTCCCTTATTCCAAAAGATCTGCAACGGTTTTCAATCGACGGGCCAAACGTCACACCGTCCTATATCAAACCAACGCCCGCCGTTTCACGGCTCGTCGAACAAATTCTGGACTGCTTCCGATTTGGCGTCGACGACACCTATGGCAATCTGCAGGATGCGCTCGAATCCATCGCGCTGGCAAGCCAGCGCCACCGGCTCATCCACGGCATCATTCATTTGCTCGAAGACCGCCTGCAGTTTCAGGAATCCCTGGCCATTGATCCCGTCGAACTGCGAAAATCCCTCTTCGAAAAAGCCGCCAGCATCCCGGCTGCACAGTTCGTCAATCGTCAATGGCGTTCGGATATCATCCTTCAGGTTGCCAATGAATTCCAGCTGGATGCCGAAAAAATCGACAACTTTCTCTACGCAGATCTCAAATCCGAACGAAAAATCACGCAGTTCGAAGATATTGACGTCGAAAATGCCATCGCGATATACAATCTGGCACTCGCCAAATCTTTGCTTCTGTACGCTCGAACGCTCACGTTTACTATTGAATTTACAAGCGAATCTTTCGCCATCTCACTCCGAAAACTCTTTCAGAGCCTCAAGTTCTTTAACCTGCTCTTCCAAACGCAGGCCATCACCGATTCCGCATGGCAGTTCACGGTCGACGGCCCCAGTGCAGTTTTGCCACAACCCCAGAAATATGCCACATCACTGGCTGCCTTTTTACCGACGCTCTACATGTTTCAAAATTGGCACGCCACCTCAAATATCGAAATCGACGGACAGCCATACACGTGGCAGCTCAAGCCCGACGATTTCAAAGCCCCGGATCTTCGCTTTGCACAACGACTCCCGCAGGAAGCCGAAACACTTGCCAAAAGAATTCACGAAATCGCTCCGGAATGGATCGTCAACTACGATACACCGATTCTCAACCTTGGCCCTCAATCCGTGTGGATCCCTGATTTTTCCATCACCAACAGCAAATCAAAAAAAACTGCCCATATCGAGATTCTGGGATACTGGCGAGCAGATTACCTCAACAGGCGTCTCGACAGCCTGAAGACTGCACCGAAAAACCTCATCCTCGTGCTCAGCGACAAACTCAAAATCGACGCACATAAACTCGCTCAAACAAACGTGCAAACCATCTTCTTCAAGGTCACTCCGAAAGCCAAAGACATCATCCAAATCGCCGCTGATTTCGCGCAATAGACGTTTTTATTCCCATAAAAAACCATCTGGCATGTTTATTGCTTAACCCGACATCAGCTTCATTGCGTCCTATACGCGATATCACGATCAATTTGAGATACAGCATCAACAAATTTGGAGGAATTATGAAAGTTAAAGCGCTTGCCCTTGGGTTATTGCTTTCGTTTTTTTCGGCGTTTTTTGCAACCAACGCATTTGCAAACCCAGGCTCCGGACTTGAAATAAAAGTCAGCGGCACAGCACCAATCGTCAATTTCACGACGACAAAAGAAGGTGAACGCGGTTCTGTGACATATAAAGATGAATACGATTACGCCGAATGGATGGTCGGATTCAATGGCAGAATTTCACTGGGCTATCGCTGGAGCCTCATCGGCCTGTACATCGACCAGGATCTTGGATGGGTCAAATACAACAACACGGAAAACAAAGACATCGACCCCTACTTTCTGGGTGGCACCTATTTCACATTCCGCGCACTCATTCCTCTGAGCGCCCTCGAATTCGATTTCGGTCTTGGTCTGGGATTGATGTACAGCAACGGTGACGATGCCCGCGCCCATACCAAACACATGGCGATCACAACCGACAGTGACGGCGATGCTTCTCCATGCTTCGCATTCAAAATCGCCATTGGGCTGTCCTATTTCATCACCAACTCAATCGGCATCGGCATTGATCTGGACTATGCAGTCGGCATGAACATCGTCTCCTATCACGAAGATGGCTATCGCGTCGAACAAACAGACTACATCCATCACTTCACCCCCGGTCTGCATCTGCGATTTGTCCTGTAACCACCACAATTTCCAATTCCAACGGCGCTTCGGCGCCGTTTTTTTTATCCCTACTCAATTGCTCTCAAAACTACCCCCATTTGGCATCGGGTGTATAAGGCGAGTGCCATTTTGGCATTTCATCGCCAACCATTCGAGGTAAATCATGCCAGACCCCGTTACCAACCCAACACCCGCAGACGCGCCATCCACCGAATCTCCGACAACGCCTGCAGATTCGAAAAATGCTGCAGATACAGCCACCGATTCGAATACTCCTGCTTCCACAAATCACGAAACAGCCGATTCGCCCTCTGCCTCTCAAACGCTCATCCAAACCCGTGTCAAACGCATCGGACTTGCAGCATTGGTGCTCTCTTTTGGCATTTTGTGTTCGCGACTGCTCGGATTTGTACGCGAGGCCGTCATCGCCTATCAGGCTGGCGCAGGTGCTGCGACAGACGCCTATAATGCCGCATTCACGCTGCCCGATATCATGAACTATTTTCTGGCCGGCGGCACGATGTCCATCACCTTCATCCCGCTCTTCACCGCCTATATGACCAAAAATCAGACGGATCGCGCGAACCGCCTGTTTTCGCTCATTGCCACGACCATGGGCCTCATCATGATGACCGGCATCGTCATCTGCATGGTCTTCACCACACCACTCGCACATCTCCTTTTCCCCGGTTTCAGCCCAGAACAGCTCGCCAACACCGTCGAAATGACGCGCATCGTTCTCCCTGCGCAAATCTTTCACTACATCGGCAGCCTCATGATGGCCTGCCTGATGGCGCGCGGACAATTCCTCCCATCCGCACTCGCACCGCTCGTCTACAATCTCATGATCATCATCGGCGGCGTCGTTCTCTTCCCATTCATCGGCATGAAAGGCTTCTCATTCGGCGCACTCGCTGGCGCTTTCCTCGGCCCATTCCTCATTCCGATGCTGTTCCTCAAAGGCAAAGTCAGCTATAAACCCGTCATTCAGTTCACCGACGCGGATTTCAAAAAATATATCTTCCTCACCCTGCCCCTCATGATCGGCGCAAGCCTCACCACCGTCGACGAATTTATATGGCGTTTTCTCGGTTCGTCGATGGACGAAGGATCCATTAGCTGGCTCAACTACGCACGCCGCCTCGTTCTCGTCCCCATCGGACTCGTCGGTCAGGCCGCCGGACAAGCTGCCCTGCCCTATCTCTCACAGCTCGCCGCAAAGGGTGAAAACGAAAAAACCGCTCAAACACTGCACAACACGCTCAGAAACGTCATCATCCTCGCATGTGTCATCATCGCATTCTTCGTCATCCTCGCCGAACCCATGGTCGCCCTCATCTATGAACGCGGCAAATTTACCGCAGCTGACACCCAGACAACCGCACATATTCTTCGCATTCTGTCCATCTCCATCGTATTCTGGACAATTCAGATGGTCACAGTCCGCGCATTCTACGCTGCACAAAACACCCTCCGCCCCATGATCATCACGACCATCGTCACGCTCATATCACTCCCCATCTACTGGCTGTGCAGCAAAACTTTCGGTCTCAACGGCCTCGCCATCGGTTCCGTCATCGGCATGTGCATGCAATCCTCTGCCATCGTCTATTTCTATCACCGCCAGAACCGCGCCTTTAAACCGCTCAACCTCCTAAAAGCCGGTGCCATCGGCCTGCTGCTCGCCGCAATCACCGCCGCAGGCAGCTACGCCGGTCTCAAAGCCGTCGACCTCATCGCCATCGAATCCCGCACCTGGCAGATCCTGTTCCAGCTCGGCGTTTCGGGCATACTGGGCACGATACTCGCCGCCATCGCCGCCAGATTCCTCATCCCCGACCTCTTCCGCGCCTTCAGCAAAAAAGTCACACGAAAACTGCTGCGCCGCTGATTTCTGTTCATTTTATCAATATGTTCCGCGAGCTATCGGCGATGCCGATACGCTCGCGTTTTTGCGCTATTGCCAGTCAAAGACGTGTTGCAACACGTCTTTAACTGGCAATACGCGCATTTGCGCCCGGCTATGCACGCATACGCCGGGCGTTTCGTTCGATTTCAAAATCATCCGCAAATTATTGGGACACTTGCCTCTAAGGATAATCTGAATAATGCCGGTACCGGGGCGTTAAGGAAAGTCTGAATAATGCCGGTACCGGGGCGTTGCGGGGCAGAGCCCCGCATCGGGGGTAGCCGCGTATTTGCCTGCAAATAGCGGCGCAGGGGGCTTGCCCCCTCACACACCCAAAAGCAATTGTTCAGACATTCCTTAACAGGCTTATGTACGGCTGTATTATCACAGAAAATCCATGGAACAATCCCTTGACCCGGTGCTCTTTTTATTCTATTGGGGCACCGTAAAAAGCCCTGATTTGGGTATCGCGTGTTGTGTTTACAGAATGCAGCATTTCGTGTTTTCGAAGATATTATTATTTTGTTGTATCTTTGTTTACATGAAATGTGCATTCGAATGTAAATCCATTAACTATAGATTTCAGGAGATGGCATGATTAACAAAAGATTGCTGGCAAGCGCAGTCATCATGGCGTTATCAGTTGCAGCATGTTCGGACGATTCTGCACATCGGAAAGACGAAAGTGTGCCAGAAGCAAAACCAGGCTGTGGATCAGATAACGTGGTTTGTACTCACGGGACGCAGTGTGTAACCGACGACACAGGCAGCCGTTGTCTCTGCGAAGGAACGGGACAGCCGTGTAATGGCGAATATCTGTATTGCACATCAAATGATTGTGTCGATGTGCGAACAGACTCGCATCACTGCGGCAGCGTAGGGCACGCCTGCGAAGACGGTGAAGTATGCGACAGTGGATCGTGCGCATTGGCTTGCAGCGATGGCCTCGAAAACTGCAATGGTTCATGCCGCGACACGAATTCAGATGTCAACAACTGCGGTGCATGCAGTCATACCTGCCAGACCACCGATGCTTCGAAGCATGTCGCAAACGGTTTTTGCCAGAACCAGGAATGCCATATTGTTTGCGATAAAAACTGGGTGGATGAAGACGGCGACATGTCGAATGGCTGCGAAAAGGAAGTGACCTCAGAGTGCGGCAACGACATCGTCGAATTGGGAGAATCCTGTGACGGCAAGCGCCTGAACGACCAAACCTGCGAATCGCTGGTGGGCGTCGGCTCAAAAGGTACGATCGTTTGTTTACCCGATTGCATGGGGTTTGACGTATCTGACTGCAGCAAATCGACCACCTGCGGAAACGGCCAAATAGACGGCAGCGAAAAATGCGATGGCCGTGCGTTGAATGAAGCGACCTGTGCAAGCGTTGTCGGCCAGGGATCCACAGGATTTTTGGGATGTCTGGACAACTGCGGCGGCTATGATGTTTCAGAATGCTCGGCACCGACAACCTGCAACAACGCCGCCCTGGATGCCGGCGAAATCTGTGACGGCGAGCTTTTGAACGGCGCAACCTGCGAAAGCATCGTCGGCCTGGGATCGACAGGAAATTTAAAATGCGCATCGAATTGTGCCGATTTCGATCGATCGGGGTGCACGGCGGCAGCCGTATGCGGCAACAACCTGCTCGAAGCAGGCGAAGACTGTGACGGAAGCCATTTTAATGATAAGACTTGCGAAAGCATTGTGGGCGCAGGATCGAAGGGATCGCTCATCTGCACGGGATGCAGGATCGACAGCAGCAACTGCAGCGCGGCATCCACCTGCGGCAACAACATCATCGACGGCATGGACGTCTGCGATGGTTCCGATTTGAACAAAAAAACGTGTGCGGATATCGTCGGTGTGGGATCAACCGGCACGCTGGGATGCAAGGATAACTGCAATGGTTATGATATTTCGGCATGCACCGCTCCATCGAACTGCGGAAACGGCGTTATCGAAACTGGCGAAGTTTGTGACGGTGCCAAACTGAACGACGAAACCTGCGAAAGCCAGGTGGGACATGGTTCAACCGGAAGGCTGCGATGCAATGCCACATGCACCGGCTATATCACCGATGGCTGCACGGCTTCAACGACCTGCGGCAACGGCATTATCGAAACCGGTGAGGTATGTGACGGTGCCAAATTCGCCAACAGCGATACATCGTGCACAAGCGAAGTCGGTGCCGGGTCGAAAGGCAATGTGTTATGCGCATCCGACTGCAAATCTCTGAATCTGTCGGGGTGTTCTGCAGCCACGCAGTGCGGCAACAGCACACTGGATGCCGGCGAAGTCTGCGAAGCAAACAATCTGAATGGTGCCACATGCGCATCTGTAGTTGGCGCAGGTTCCGAAGGCTCGCTCAAATGCGGCGATGGATGCAAGCATTTCGACACGAGCGACTGCAGCAAATCCGAATCCTGCGGTGATGGCAATATCAACGCAGGTGAAGTCTGTGACGGCACCAATCTGGCCGGACGCACATGCGAAAGTGTTGTGGGCTATGGATCCAAAGGATTGCTCAAATGCAAGGATAATTGCTCTGGATACGACACCACCTCATGTACGCCCGAAGTCAAATGCGGCAACAGCAAACTGGATGCAGGCGAAACATGCGATGGTGCGCAGCTCAACGGCGCGACCTGCTCTGCGCTGAAAGGCTTCGGTTCGACTGGAACTGTCAAATGCAACGCCGACTGCTCGGGTTACGACATCACGGGATGCAGTGAAGCCATTCGCTGCGGCAACGGCGTACTCGACGACGGTGAACTGTGCGACGGCCTGTTATTTAAAGATGCGAGTGCAGCAGTCTGCGCCAATGTCATCGGCTTTGGTTCGAACGGAATCATCCGATGCAATGCGACATGCAACGGCTATGATGCATCCGGATGCTCGAATGCCAATCCCTGCGGCGACGGCGATATCGATGCCGGTGAACTGTGTGATACAACCAATTTGAATGGCGCTACATGCGAAAGCATCGTCGGCATCGGATCCACCGGCCCCCTGCTGTGCGACAGCACCTGCAAATTCAATACAACCTATTGTTCGCCATCGCGCGGATGCGGCAATGGATCTCTCGAAGACAGCGAGGAATGCGATAAGACCGCATTCCATGATAATATCACATCCTGCACAGCATACGATGAGAACACCTATAGCAAGGGTAAACTCAAGTGCGCCGACAACTGCATGATCGACACATCCGACTGCACGACATATTGCGGCAATGGATCTGTGAATACGTCAA
>CAMKRB010000081.1 GCA_946415045.1 uncultured Myxococcales bacterium | reverse complement strand
TAAATTGGTAGCACCTAATAGCAATAAAGAGCGGGTTGATTTCGGCATTCAAATTGGTACTTATAAAAATCACAAAACAGGAGAAGCATTGCCGACAACCAAAGGAATTATTCATTATTCCAAAACTGGTGCACACATCGTACCATCTAATCCAAATTCACTGGAGGAGTAATCATGTGGTTAAATGAAAAAGAAGGCGAACTGATGGAACCGTTTCTGACTGCATTCGAGTTGGCGCCAAAGAAGAGTCTCGTATTATCTTGGAACTCTGGCACTAAGATTATCGCGAAGTACAATACTGATTACGAGAGCGAAAACTGCCTTGAAGAAGACGATCCTGATTACGAGGAATTTTGGGCATGTTGCGTTAAAGTTGAAAAGATAATCCATCTGGCAGAAAATGACAATTTGAACATGTCACCAGAAGGGAGCTGTTTCGAAATAACATACCACAACATTCCAGACCATTACGAACCAGCATATTCCGAGTAGAAACCATCTGACACCTGATAGTTTTATACTGGTGTCAGATGGTTTTCATTATAACTAATCACCAACAGCGTATATATGACACTTACAGAACTTGATGACAAATACTACTTTCACGACAGCTCGCTTGAGGCAATTAGCTTCGACCAGAACCATAATTCACTTGAAATAGTCATTGATTTCTGTTTCTGGATGCAACCAGACTTTAAGGAAGGAATGCCAGAAACAGGAATGATTCAACTCATTTTCACCGACGTTCAGGAATTTAAGGGAGAACCTGGTAGCTACAATGACTTAACCATACTGGACATAATTGTGTCAGAAAATAACAAACTTACCTTTCAAACAATAGATGAAGATAATAAAGAGTATATGGAGTTAACCGTTATTGCGGAATCAGTTGAGATCATTGTACAATAAATGGTAAAAATACACTATTATATGTTGTCGGCATTTTTGATAACTCTTGTATGATTTGGAGGCTATCTAATGTTCCATTACTCCTACTCCAAAAAAGACCTTGAACAGAAAGCCTCCGAACTCATTCGTCAGTATGATCCACAGCGCTTTCTCATCCCAAAGCCAATTGATGTTTATGATGTTATCGACAAAATTCTCGGGGTTCATTATGAATTAGTATATCTATCGCCTGACCAGAGTATATTGGGTTTGACGGCTTTTGAAGATATTGATTGGTTTTGCTGGCCTTTTCCCTGGTGCCCGGATGATTTATCTGAACACATGGAATCGAATTGTCTGACAGATGCTGAGAAAAAGTATCTCCCCATGCGCCGTCATTTTTCAAAAGGCACGATTCTGATTGAAAAAACGCTGACGGAAGCCGGGGCGAACATCGGTAGGCACAATTTTACCGTGATGCACGAAGTGTTTCACCAGGTTTTACACAAGAAATGTTTCGTTCACTTTAATCCCAATGAACCACACTACTCGACAAAAGAAACGTTTAAAAGCGATGGCCACAAAAGACTGGAGTCTGACATTGATTACATCGAATTCCAGGCAAACTATTGTGCTGCATCCTTTTTGATGCCGCGTACAGCCATTGAATTCTACTGCACTGCCCATGGTGTCATTTTTACGGATTGCACCGATCAAAACATCCGAGAACTTGCCAATGCCTTTTCGGTTTCTAAAGAAGCCATGCGTTATCGGCTGCGTGAACTTAAGCTGATTGCGTAGTTGGATGCCCCCAAAACATGCATGCCCTGCGTATTTGTGGCAGAGACGCGCTGTACGCACGTCTCTGCCACAAATAGCCGCGCACAAAACAAATCGATGTTCAGGATTGACACACTTTTAATACTCTTTTAAATAGGCTTTCGCAGTTTTGCAAACACGCAAACGCGCGGAGGCTGTATGGAGAACAGTTTTGGAAAATTCATCAACGAAAAGCGAAAGACAGCGAATATCACTCTTCGGCGTTTTGCCGAGATGATTGGCATTGCCCCGGCTTACTTAAGTGATATCGAAAAAGGCAACCGTTATCCGCCAGATCGCGAAAAGCTGGATTTGATAGCGCAAAACTTGAAACTCTCACAGGAAGACATTAATCGGATGTACGATCTCGCAGCATCGGGACGCGAAAATGGCATTGCACCGGATTTACCCGAGTACGTCATGAGTACAGAAAAATGCCGTGTGGCGCTCAGACTTGCCCGTGAAAAAGGCGCAACTGATGATGACTGGCAAAAAGTCATAGAATTGCTCAGCAAAAGGACAAATTAATTATGAAACACAAAATTTGCATCACCCTTGGCAGTCGGATTATATCTCTAAAGACCGGACTATGAGCTCCGAAGACAAACGAAAGCATTGTTCAGCAAGGTGGTATGCGCCCCATTTTTGGGGCACACTGTTATTCACAATTTTCGCTTAGGTTTGTCCCGCGCAAGCATACGGCGCACCATATCGCGGTTTTCGGGCGCATGGTAGCGCAATATGGCTTTCTGAATCTCACGATCACGATGAGATTTGGCGCTCTCCATCGGCGTTTGACCTTCTATGGGAAGATAGGGGGTATAGCCGGTATAATACATTGTCGTCGCCGCGCTCATTGGTGTTGGTAAAAAACTCTGCACCTGATCGACAAACAAATGGTGCTCCATCAGCCAGCGGGCGACATCGAGCATTTCATGTTCTCCGCATCCAGGAAATGCCGAAATAAAATATGGAATGATGTATTGTTTTTTACCGCAGCTTTGCGAGGTCTTTACAAATATATCCACAAAATCATCAAATATCTTCACGCAGGGTTTCAGCATCAGAGCCAGTACTTTATTATTTGTATGTTCCGGTGCAATTTTTAAATAGCCGCTCGTGTGGTATTTAGCGAGTTCCCGGATGTATTCAGGGCTTTTAAGGGCGAGGTCATAGCGAACACCGGAACCAATAAATACATTTTTAACTTCTTTCATTTCGCGGATGCGTCTGTACAAATCGATCACCGGACCGTGGTCGGTATTCAGATTCTTGCAAATCGAGGGCACCAGGCACGACGGTTTTGTACATTTCGCACAAATATTTCTATTGATTCCGCCCATTTCATACATATTGGCCGATGGTCCGCCGATATCACTAATCGACACTCGTCCCTTTGGATTCATTTGAGCAATCGTGCGCACCTCGCGTTCGACGCTTTGGGGCGATCGGCTTTGTATTACTTTTCCTTCATGAGCCGCGATGGAACAGAACGCGCACCCACCAAAACAGCCGCGCATAATGGTGACAGAATTCTTTATCATCTCGAATGCAGGAATTTTCTGATCGCCATAGATGGGATGCGGCTTGCGCGAAAACGGCATATCATAAACCGAATCGAGATCCTCTGTCGAAAGCGGTTCAGGAATCGGGCCCATCCAGACCTCGATATCGCCGTGTTTTTGCACCAGTCCGTGACCGCCTGCGTGCGTTTCCAGAATCTGCAGGCGCGAGGCTTCGGCAAATGCCCGTTTATCATCGCGCACAGTCTCAAAATCCGGCAATCGCCGCACATCGTATTCGCCGTTGCGATCGAATCGCATATCATTGCGAACCCGCAGTGTTTCGGGCAATTCCCGGCATTTCATAGCGATGCCCGGCAATCCCATAAACCGCTCGATCGGCCAGCCATAAGACAGACCATGTGCTATGGTTTCCAGCGACCATTCACCACTTCCAAAACTCGGAATATCGGCCGGCACATCGACCAGAAGCGACGGCATCACGCGATTGAGCCAATAATCATAATGCGCGATGCGTCGCAGGCTTGCCTCGATTCCGCCAATCACAATCGGGATATCGGGCGCCAGACGACGGCATGCTTTGGCGTAGACGGTCACTGCTCGATCCGGCCGCCGGCCGGCTTTGCCGCCGGGAGTATAGGCATCATCATGCCTGCGGCGCTTTTCGGACGTGTAGTGATTCACCATCGAATCCATGTTGCCCGAATTGATGCCCCAAAACAATTTCGGAACACCAAGCGCCAGATAATCCGCTTCGCACTGCGGCTGCGCCACCACGCCCACGCGGAATCCCTCGCCATGCAGATAGCGCCCCACAATTCCTGTAGAAAACGATGGGTGATCAATATATGCATCGCCTCCAACAATGATGATATCGCACTCATCCCAGCCCAGTGCATCCATCTCATCGCGCGTCATCGGCAGTATCTCTGCAGTTCCCAAACGTGCCGCCCAGTATTTTTTATGTGTATGGAGCATCGCATCTCCAGTCGTTGCCTGAAAAACCAGACAAAGCTGTAAAATTTGTTTATCCCAGTAGCTGCGATAAACTGCAATCAGGAAGTTGACCGTTATCCACGGAGGGAAACATGACGACAGCTTATGTGGCAGCCGAAAAATTCATTCAATGGAACAGCGATGGACAGCTGATTATCGACGAAGCGCTCGCCGACGCCATCGCATCGCACCGCAAAAATCACCGATTTGTGATTTATTTTGCGCCGGCGCGTTTCGGATTATGGCTCGAAGACCGCCGTGAAGTCACGGAAGCGTGGCAATATCTTGAGTCGTCACTCAAGGCCGCAGGCGTGGACACAAGCGACACCATCCTGTTTGACCACGATGTCGAAGCTGCGCAGTTTGCGGATGATATGGCCCGCAACTGCAATGATACATGCGTCATCGTATCAGATGATGACCGCGACGCAGTTCTCGGCCGCGAACTGAACATCCGATGCGTTCGCGAAATTCCCGCAGACATCTCCGGCATGTGGCGCAAACTGGGCATCCGGCGCATTCTCAGAACGCTGGTCGCCGCTGCACTCAACGCCTGAACATCGCTATCTCATCCCGATAGCCTTCGATTTCGTTTGGCGTTTCGAGAATAAACGGCAAATGACAGAGTTTGGGATGCGTCACCACGCGCTTCAAAGCTTCGAACCCAATGCATCCCTGCCCGATTTTCTGGTGCCGATCTTTGTGCGCACCAATCGGATTCATCGAATCGTTCAGATGAATGGCATACAGGTGCTGCAAACCGATGATGCGGTCGAATTCGTCAATCACATCATCCAGCTGATTGACGATATCATAGCCGCCATCCCAGATGTGGCATGTGTCCAGACACACGCCGAGCATGGATTTGTCTGCTTTCACCGCATCCATGATATCGGCAACTTCGCGGAATGTGCGCCCAATCTCACTGCCCTTGCCAGACATCGTCTCGATGAGCACCCGCGTATGACCTGCATGCGGCAGCACATGGTCCAGGAAATCGGCCGTCAGTTCGATGCCCTTTTCGGCTCCCTGGCTCACATGCGATCCCGGATGAAAATTGTAACAATTACCGGGAATGTGTTCCAAACGCTGCAAATCCTCGATCATCGTGCGCATGGCATATTCCCGCAGGCCGTCTTTGGCTGCGCATGGATTGAGCGTATAGGGAGCATGAGCCACCAGCGTACCAAATCCATATTCCGCGATCAGATTGCGGCATGATTCCATATCGCCGGCATCCAGCGGTTTCATATCGCCGCCGCGTGGATTGCGCGTAAAAAAAGCAAACGTGTTGGCATCGATCGAATGGGCTTCGCGCACGATTGCGGCATACCCTTTCGAAATCGACAGGTGACATCCGATAGTCAGCATAGTATCTCCAAACAAATGGAATCAACGAAACGGGGCGTTGCGGGGTGTCCCCGCAAGGGGGGTAGGTGCGTATTGTCGCGCCGTTTCAAACGCCGCGACAATAGCACCGCAGGGGGGCTGTGCCCCCCACCCGGACATAAATCAATCGCTCACGCACTCGTTGCCGGGCCTGTTATCATTCACGTGAAATCCTTTGTCACAACTCAGAATCTGGCACGTGCTGCCGCCCATGCACTTGGTCGAGACCGCATGAGGCAGCTTGGTGCAATTCACGCGTTCGGAACCACACAGATAATCGTACATATTCACGCACTGATAGCCGGCAGTCATCGTGTTGGTACTGCACGAGATTTCGCCCGAAACCAGATTGGTGCAGCACTGTTCGACGGCGCTGCCGCAGCCGGATCCGTTTACCGCGCCGCAGCCGTCGTGATAACTCGCGCACTGGCCGTTTACGCAGTCGGCGTTTTCGCAGATGCGGCCGCAAATGCCGCAATTGTAGCGATCGGTCTGCAAATCCGCGCAGATGCTGTTGCACAGTTTTTTGCCGTTTTCGCATGACTGCGCCACGCAATAGCCTTTGGTGCAGATGCCGTCGGTTGCCCCGTGATAGCTCATGCAGCTCACGCCGGTGCCATCCACCGGGCCGCAGTCGGC
This sequence comes from uncultured Myxococcales bacterium, assembly GCA_946415045.1. Taxonomy (GTDB): domain Bacteria; phylum Myxococcota_A; class Bradymonadia; order UBA4248; family UBA4248; genus UBA4248. Next base: position 5,311 of record CAMKRB010000081.1, on the reverse strand, counting down.
GTTTTTGTTGCCGACGCAGGCGTTGCCGGGATCGAGTTTGGTCAGATGGAATGCATACTGGCACTCGGTAATCTGGCAAAGACCGCCGCCCGTGCAGACACCCGTTTTGGCATTGGGTTCCTTGTTGCAGTCTTTGTGCCTCAGACCGCAGTCGCTGTTATCGATGGTAAAGCAATTGAAGCCGGGGCCGCCTTCGGCGCGGCAGCCGGTTTCGCCGGTTTCAAGATTGGCGCAGCACATTTCGGGCAGATTGCATCCCACCCCGCCAATGGCTCCGCACGTCTTTACGGGATCACCGCCCGAACACACGCCACCGCTGCATGTGCCATTGCATTTAACGCCGCACGCACCGCAGTTGTATTTGTTGGATTTCAAATCCACGCAAAGCCCGTTGCAGTATTCGTAGCCATCCTCACAGGTTTCGGCAATGCAGGCGCCCTCAAAGCACGAGCTTTCAGTCGTATAGGGCATGGCCTCGCAATTCATGCAGCTCGCGCCGCAGGCTTTGGTGGTGTCGTTCGTTACGCATGTGCCGCCGACCAGGCAATAATCATCGATACACGTACCGCATTCAGCAAGGTGCGAAGCCGCCAAATCGACTTCGCAGCCGTTTGTCCAGCTGCCATCGCAATTCGCAAATCCATCGGCACACTGCTCACAGTCAGTCTGGTGCAATGCGGCCAAATCCACCTCACATCCGTCGGTAAATGTTCCATTGCAATTCGCATAATTCTGGGTACATGTGTCGCAATCCGACAAATGGCGAGCATCTGCATTCACACAGAAAGCGAGTCCGTCTTCGGTGCATTTGAGCTCAGATCCGGCGCAATCGTCCGAACAGCTGAGTTCGGAACAAACTTTATCAGCATCACAGACATCGCCGCATCTGCTGCACTGGTTGCGCGTGCCCAGTACAGTTTCACAGCCGTCACTCCAGTCGCCGTTGCAATTGTCATAGCCATGGGCGCACACATCACACCCCGACATGTGATGCACACCAGCATTCATGCAATAGGTTGAATCTTCCGATGTACAGCGCACCTCGCTGCCGATGCATGGCGCAACACACTGGCTGTTCACGCAGGTCTGCCCGTTGCAGTCATTAGTGCAGCTGCCGCAATGCGCATCATCCTGCTTCAGATCGACCTCGCAGCCGTTCACCCAGTTGCCGTCACAGTTATCAAATCCCGCGGTGCATTTGCCACAGGCCTCGACATGAATACTGCTGTCGATACAATACTCTGCACCGTTATCCGAGCATTTATGGGCCGCATCACAGGTTTTCAGGCACAAGCCGCCCGTACAAACGCTGGGGGCTTCACAGGGCGAACCGCAGCTGCCGCAATGCGCAGCCGAAGTCTGTGTATCGGCTTCACAGCCATTCGACAATTCGCCGTCACAATTTGCATAACCGGATTCACACGATGAACACGACTGCATGTGCGTTGCCGCCAAATCGACGCAAACCGTTGCAATGCCCGTGTTGCACGCGGTCTCGCTGCCGCTGCATCCACCGGTGCTGCATTGTCCCGATTCGCAGCTGCCATCACATGGCGTGCCGCAGCTGCCGCAATTGACAGAATCGCTGAGGGATTCGCAGCCATTCGACCAGTTGCCGTCACAATCATCATAACCTGCGATACAAGACGTACACGAAGCCAAACCGCGTTCACTGGAATTCAGGCATTCAGGACCATTGCCATAATCACAGCATATATCGCCGTTTTCACACGTCTTGCTGCCGCACAGGAGCTTGCAATTTCCATCGACGCAGCCAAATCCGGGCAAACAATAGCCATAGCCGTTGTGATTGGATGTAGCTTCGGAGCAGGCTTCGCCTGCGTCTTTGCATGTTCCGTCCTCACAAATCTGATTTTCGTCACAAGATCCACCGACAGCACCGGCACAGGCCGGCCCCGGACGACGGGCATTGATGGCATCCGCGGAACACGAAACCGCGCAAAATGCCGCCAAAATCATCCATATATGTATACGCTTCATTGCTTACTCCATTTGTCGTTCCAAAGGGTTCAACGACACACACTTAACCCCCTCTATATCTAGCAAAAAAGCAGTTGCATAGCAACGAGCGGATAAGCCAGATCCATCGCATTTAGTAACTGTTCAGTTCTAGGCTCTTTTTGACGGCTTGCGCCGTAATCTCTTTCATTTGCGCGGCTACGCGCCGCAGGCGGCAAGGGGCGTTGTTCCGCGAACGCCCCTTGCATTCCCGCGCGGCTGGGGGCGCTGCCCCCCGTCCCCCGGCCTTGGTTCTACACATTCTTAGTGCGACGCTAAAACGCCATCCATGGCGTTGTACCGTCGCCCCGCCAACGTCGTGTTGGCGGGATAATCGATAGCTCATCACAACGGTCTGCGGCCATAATACTTGTTCTGTGCAGATATACATATCATGCATAAATTCAAGTCTAGGGCTGAATTGTTACCGCATTTACTTTTTTTTCGGGCTATACCACAGACTCCGCCAAAGGGCTGATCCTTTGGGAATCCGCAATGATGTATGGATTCTACATCCCCGGCATTGCCGGGGGCTGCAGATGAAAGATTGGGGAGATTTCACAGAGCTGAATTGCAGCGGCTGCAATAACAGCCGCCCCCCCCCGGCTAAAATAGAATCGCAGATAGTTTTCAAACAATAGATTCTATTGAATGGTTATTCGCATACGCAATCATTCGTACCATTTGAATTACGGACGCGATGACACCACTGGCCGCGTGCACATTTAGTTGCATTATAATTGATATCAATATTTACAGACGGATCATCATTGTTACAATGTACCCAACACCAGTCTTTACGACCAATAGATAGGCCATCATAGTCAGTAATATTCAAGCAATAAGGAACCCCCGTTGCATTCTTACCATCCCTTTTATCACGACAATCATAAAAACCTGAATCACATGCAGTACAACTTGCAAGCCCCCATGCATTTAAATTCACCTCACAGCCATTCCCTGAATTGCCATCACAATCGGCATAGCCAGAGATGCAAGACTTGCTGCACGAACTCCAGTGATTGCCCCTCAGATTGACTTCACAGCCGTTATCCCAATTACCATCACAGTTCTCATATCCATCATTACATTTATAACCGCATTGACCCCCAGAGCATGAAGTCGCAATGGCATTGCTGCGTCCAGGACATCCTTTTTTGTAAGCACCACAGTTATATATATCATTCAGTTCACAAATGCCATTATTAACATGGTTATTACCACTACACACGGTCGCCTTGCATGTACCATCATCACAATTAAACGATGTACCATTCGGCCGCACACTCGCATCACATTTAACACCATGCCCATTACAATTACTCAAATCATTCTTTTCACAGCCATCACCATACAGATGATATCCGCTTACGCATGCCGTCGCTTTGCACGCCCCCGCAGTATCACAGCTAAACGCAATGCCGCCGGGTTTCACACTACCATCACACTTTTTATCATGTGCACCGCAGTTGTTCAGATCATTATTCTCACATCCACCATTATAGGCATGTTGGCCGGTATTGCACGATATACAACTGCCCGAACCGCAAATCTGAGACGGTGCGCATGCATTTCCATGTGCTCCGCAGTTGGCGAGGTCGTCATTTTCACAGGTATTCATATAAACATGTTTACCTGCACCACACGAAATACAACCCATGTATACATCACAAATCTGCGAATCGCTGCATTCCACCGGATTCTGCCACTGACCATTGATGCAGATGTACGATTTTCGCTCTTCACACTTTCTTTCACCATTCAGGCATTCACCACATTTTTCTATATCGTTGTTGCACGACACGTTCTCGCACGGTATTGATTCGCTCCATTCTCTGCTGATACACGTTTTTACCTGCCCGATACCATTCGAATGAATACAATCCGTTTCATCCCCCCGGCAAGTATCGTGCAAACATCTCGAGTCTTCTACATGATACGCATCCTTACATGCTATAACTGCACACTGTCCTTCGACACATGCAAGTTCTGTAGAATTGTGCACTTTGTCTGTAGTACAAATACTATTCGAACACTGACCACAATGATATTTGCTATTCTTCAAATCATAGCATTCACCATTGCAATTCGTATATCCAGCATCACACTCACATTGTAATGTATTCTCATTGCAATGCGATTTCGGTCCACACTCAACACCACCACAGGATTCAGCAACAAATTGAATACATGTATTATCGTATAAAGTATACCCATTTTCACACGACGTAATCATACACAATCCAAGTTGACAGGTAAAATCCGATGCGTGTTCAAACTGTTTCTTGCAATCCACCATTCCGGCACCGCAGCTTTCGACTGAATCGGCAACGCAGCGACTTACGCCATTTTCCGGCATGAGATGATATCCCAACAGACACTCACTCACCTGGCAAACGCCATCGATACAATCACCATTTCGCCATCCCGGCAGTGTTATGCAATTCTCCCCGGAACAACCAGAACCAAGTTCTTTACCACCACAATATCTCAGACTCGTACGCGGATTCACGCACACACCCAAACAATTGATACCGCCGGATTCCGAGCACTCTTTTCCGCATCCTTCATCCCTTAAGGAATCTGCTTCAAGACATACCGCCTCCTTCTTCTGGCAGCTATCACAATAATCACCGCAGCAATCGGCTTTAGACTTGCACATATCGTCAGCTAACACGGTTTCATCCAGGCAACGATTTGCAAGACACTTTCCGTCATCGCTGCATTTTGCATATTCTACACCGTCATAGTAGCACGTATCGCGTTTATCCCCGCAAGACACCGCAGTATTGCGCTCACAATACATTCCTGTATCATCATTCACCAGATGCGAATCCAGAGGGCAGCTCTCCCGGCGATCGCTGCAATACCACTCGTCCGGAATATAGACATCACCTTCATAATCGCCATTCACATCCAGACCACCACGGTGTACGTCCGCTCCCCGCTGTTTCAGACAAAATGGGTGATCCGGCGGACACATCCTGATTATTAGATATTTATCGTATGTGCCGCTGTCTCCCATACGAATTCTGCCCATCGATTCATCAGGCCAGATAAATGACACCTCCGGGCATGGATCGCCAAATTCTACCGGCTTGTCAAGCGAGCAGCTTTCAAACGAAAACTCAGCCAACACAACCACAAATAACGCAAGATTCTTCTTCATATTATCTCCAAATCAAACCTAACCAAAGAATTTATAGCATATTAGGATTTTCGTTACCACCATAATATAAGGCTATGTTTAACGATCGTGGATATGAAAAAGTAAGGTTGTCTGCTTTGCGGC
>CAMKRB010000080.1 GCA_946415045.1 uncultured Myxococcales bacterium | reverse complement strand
CCAGTATCTCACTCGTATCGGGGTAATGCTATATCCACACTGGTTAAACATAGCCAACAAATAAATGAGAGCTGTATATGAAGCATAAAATCTTCCTAACCATCGCATCGTTGCTGGCATTTCCGGCTATCGCACAAGCGGAATTGCCGTGCACGGATTATGAGATAAGTGAAACGGTGGTTCCGGAACAGCCGGTATTGAATGAGATCAGCGGGCTTGCAGTGAGCCATGCAAATCCGGATTATTTGTGGGGACATACGGATTCCGGTGGTGAGCCGGAGATCTACCTGTTCAATCGCGAGGGAAAGGTCGTTCGGACGTATCGCATTGAGAATGTGACGAACTATGACTGGGAGGATATCTCGGTCGCACCGTGCAAGGCATGGAGCGAGGACTATTGCATTTATATCGGCGATACAGGGGACAATCTGTTCAAACGCGTTCAGAAGCGCATCCACTCGGTTGTGGAGCCGAAACTTCCAGCCGGAGAGATCGAACCGATTGCAGAACCCATCACGATTTCGCTGAACCAGTCGTGGCGAATTCAGTATCCCGGTGGGATAGGGAATGAGGCAAAGGATATCAATCCCGACTGTGAATCGCTGATGGTGCATCCTCAGACTGCCGATATTTACATCGTTTCGAAGCAGTCCGAAGGCGGCGCGCAGTATCTGTTCAAAATGACGCGAGGTGGCGAGGAAGCGGGGCATCTGACCAGCCTTGCATCGTATCAATTTACGAGTCTTGCGGGAAAACTGAAATCGCTGTTCAATGCGACGACGAGCGCGGACTTTTCGCCGGACGGTTCTCGATTTGTCGTGCGCACCTATGCCGAAATCTATGAATACGATTTGGCGGCATATCCGGATATGGGCGAGGCATTCAAACATCCGAATGTGCGATTCAAATCGTCGGAACCGCAGGGAGAATCGGTGACATACGATATCGACGGCAAATCCCTGATTACCACGTCTGAGCAGTTTCCTGTCAATATTGGTGTTCCGATGATTCATTATTACAAATGTGTTGAGAATCCGGCGTATACCGCACCGGCATTGCAGGAGAAACCCGACCCTTTTCCCGATACCGAACCAGAACCTGGACCGGAAACGGAACCGGAGCCCGACCCTGATGCGGTAGATCCAGGAACGGATCCGGATATGACTGACCCGGATCCCGGCACAGATCCGGATCCCGGCACAGACCCGGATCCCGGGACAGACCCGGATCCCGGAACAGACCCGGATCCCGGGACAGACCCGGATCCCGGAACAGACCCGGATCCCGGGACAGACCCGGATCCCGGCACAGATCCAGATCCCGGCTCAGACCCAGATCCCGGCACAGACCCGGATCCCGGAACAGATCCAGATCCCGGGACAGATCCGGAACCCGGCACAGATCCAGATCCCGGGACAGATCCGGAACCCGGCACAGATCCTGAGCCGAAAGCATCCGAAGACAGCCAGACGCCGTCGAATCAGAGCAGCGATTCATGTTCGGCGATGATCGGGAGATCCGGGCGATACGAGTTCGCAGCAGTGGGCGGGATGTGTCTGCTGGCTTTGTATCTGCGGCGGAGGCGCGCCGTATTTTGCAAAGCGAAATAGGCGCGCCGGCTGCGCGTATGCCGTATGGCATAGCGCAGCCAACCCCACAAAAAATACATCAGCTGGTGCACGATGTCGTGCGGGGGCAGGCGAGTATGATCGAAATGTCATATTTTTTTTGACGCTAAGCATTGACAAATTGAAAATCACAACTAAATTACGCCGTCCGTCTCTGTGTTCTTGGAGACCGGGAGTGATTCGGGTTGGAGATAATTTTTGACGCATGATCGAAGAATCTGTGATTAAAACAGTCATAGAGCGAACCGATATCGTCCAGTTAGTCGGTGAATATGTGCAGCTGAAGAGGCGCGGTGGCCGGCTGGTAGGTCTTTGCCCGTTTCACCGTGAGAAGACGCCGAGTTTTACGGTGAATGCGGATCGCGGTGCATTTTATTGTTTTGGATGCAGTGCGGGAGGCAGCGCGGTAGATTTCGTGATGAAGATGGAGAGCATTACGTTTCCGGAGGCGATAGAGCGTCTTGCGGAACGGCTTGGCATCACGGTGACGCATGTTTCATCGCATGCGCATGGGGACGATATTGCGCGTCGGAAATCGCGAGACCGGGAGCGATCTTTTTATCAGGTGATGTCGGCGGCGGAAGGGTATTTCAAGGCGATGATTGCGGGTCCCGGTGGCGGGAACTGTCTGGGTTATGCGCATCGGCGCGGCATTACCGATGAGATGATAGCGTCGTTTGGTCTGGGGTATTCGCCGGATTCGTGGGACGGGCTGGTGAAGAGTCTTCAGCAGGATGGTCAGTCGCTGGAGGATGCGCGGGAGCTGGGTCTGGTCGCGGCGCGTGACAGCGGTGGGTATTATGCGAGATTTCGCAACCGCCTGATGTTTCCGGTGCACAATGTGCGCGGCGATATCATCGCGTTTGGCGGCCGCGTGCTTGAGAATGGCGAAACGGCGAAATATATCAACAGTCCCGAAACGGCAATTTATAAGAAAGGCGACAATCTGTATGGCCTTTATCAGGCCAAGATGCATATTGCGCGGGAGCATTGCGCGATTCTGGTCGAGGGCAATGTGGATGTCGTGATGATGCATGCGTTTGGCTTTTGCAATACGGTGGCGTCGATGGGTACGGCGCTGACGCCGAAACAGGCGGAGCTGCTGTATCGCCACACCAAACGGCTGTATGTGATGTATGACGGCGATTCGGCGGGTAAGAAGGCGATGTGCCGCGCACTGCCGATTTTGCTGGGCTACGATTTTGAAGGGCTTTACGCCGTAGAACTGCCGGGGGATGACGATCCCGACAGCTATCTGCGCGTTTATGGTGCCGAAGGCATGACGAAACTGATCGAGCATGCCAAGTCGCTGGGGCAGTGGTGCGTCGAGAAGAAATGCACGGATATTCTGAAGATGCCGCCCGAGTTGAGGAAAGCGGCGTTTGCGGATTTGAGCGAGCTTTTGCACGGATTTCCGGATGCGCTGACTCAACGCCATTATCTGGAACAGGCAGCCCGTCTGCTTGGGCAGGATATGGGACGCCTTGCAACCGAGCTGGGCATGACGCTGAGCCAGCCCACAGTGCCCGCTGCGCAGCAACAGATACCATGCGAGAAAGATGTAACGTACAACCGCATCGAGTGGATTGTCGTCTATATGCTGCTGAATTCGAGCGCAAAATATGAGTCATTTATGACAGAGCAGGGGATAGAGCTCTTGCAGGAACCCGGATTGCGCGCGCTTGTCGAAGAATACAGCAAACTGCCCGACAAATCGAATACGCACGAGATTTTGGGCGCACTGAGCGACCACTCGCGGAATCTTTATGAAAGGATCATCTGCACCGAACTGGATGTCTCTGAGCAGGATTATGAGAAATGGTATGAAGGGGCGCTTGCAAGCCTCATTGACGCCTGGGCATGCAGAGAACATCAGCAGATAGGCTATCGGATTGCGGAGGCTGTGAAACTGAATGACGAGTCAACCATCACCGAGTTGCTCAATAAGGATAAGGAATTGCTCGCTTTGATAAAACAAACTCAACAGGAAAGAAAATATTGCTGGCAGAATCATGTGTAATCTTTTAAGGAAGAACACTGGGCTGCAGGCAGTTAAAGAATTTGCGCAAGGGCAGTTTTGTCATACCCTGTGATGTGGCAAAATGCGAGGTCCCTGGCTGGACTTGAACAGAATTTTTTTGGTCTTTTTTGGTCATTTAAATACCTGAAAAGGGAGAATCGGATGTCGGACGTTTTAAACAAGGATGCCATTCGGGCGTTGATTGAAAAGCTTGAGGGCAGGACATCAATCACTTACGATGAGCTCAACGAACTGGTGCCTGGCGATGTGCTGAGCGGGCCACAGGTTGATGCGATTTATGATTATCTGGATGAGCGGAATATCGAAGTCGTCGCTTCGGAAAAGAAATCTGCTGTACCGGAGAAGAAAAAAATAGCTGCTGTAACGAACGCCGCTTCGACAAATCACGTTTCGGCTGATGGCAGCTCAAAATCAGAGAAATCTTTAAAAACCGACAGCAAGCCGGATAAATCGAAATCTGCCGCCGAAAAGGATGCGGCTAAAGACAATAAGTCTGCAAAAGATGATAAGTCTGCAAAAGCCAGGACATCTGAAAAAACAAGTGATGATAAGAAATCAGACAAATCGAATGATAAGAAAGCTGTAAAAGCCAAAGACGATAAGAAAGACGCAGATGTAAAATCAGATAAGAAAGCTGCCAAATCCGATGATGATAAGAAATCAGATAAACCGGATGATAAGAAAGCTGTAAAAGCCAAAGATGATAAGAAGGATGCAGATGTAAAAACAGACAAGAAAGCAGCCAAGTCCGATGATGATAAGAAATCAGACAAATCGGATGATAAAAAAGCTGCAAAATCCAAAGACGATAAGAAATCTGCAAAATCCAAAGACGATAAAAAAGCAGATGAAAAAGTAGAAACGAAATCTGCAAAAGCTACAGATGATAAGAAGACTGTAAAAGCCAAAGACGATAAGAAAGCTGATGCGAAATCCGCTAAAGCTACAGATGATAAGAAAGCTGTAAAAGCCAAAGACGATAAGAAAGCTGATGCGAAATCTGCAAAAGCTACAGATGATAAGAAAGCTGATGCGAAATCTGCAAAAGCTACAGATGATAAGAAAGCTGTAAAAGCCAAAGACGATAAGAAATCAGATAAAAAAGCAGAAACGAAATCTGTCAAGGCTGCAGACGATAAGAAATCAGAGGCCAAAGCCGACAAGAAATCTGCCAAAGCCAAAGAAGATACAAAATCGGATAAATCTGAGGCAAAAGCTGACAAAAAAGCTGCCAAGTCCAAAGATGATAAGAAATCTGAGAAATCAGAGGCCAAAGCCGACAAGAAATCTGCCAAGTCCAAAACCGATAAAAAGTCTGATAAATCAGATAAATCAGAGGCCAAAGCCGACAAGAAATCAGTAAAATCCAAAGATGATAAAAAATCTGAGGACAAAGCTGACAAGAAATCTGCAAAAACAAAAGCCGATAAAAAATCTGATAAATCAAGTAAATCAGAGGCCAAAGCCGACAAGAAATCTGCCAAACCCAAAGCCGACAAGAAATCAGAAAAAGCGGAGACATCGAAAAAATCCAAAGACAAGGACCTGAAAACCAGGGAATCCAAATCAAAGAAGTCTGCCTCCAGTGAGGAAAAGTCTGCAGATGAAGTGAAGGCAAAGGCAGATAAAAAGTCGAAGTCTGAACAAAGCGCCGATAAGAAAGAAGACAAAAAAGCGGCAAAAAAGTCCCAAAAGACCGATGCTGAAGCTGCAGAAAAGGTAGAATCCAGGTCAAAATCCGACAAGAAATCATCCAAAGAAGACCCGAAAAAATCCAAAGAAGCGGATGCAGGTGCAGACAACCAGGCTCGTCGCGGAACGCCTCAGGAACAGGCAGCAAAAGCAGCTGAGGGAAAGACACCGGATCAGCTGGAAGCCGAAGCAATGGAAGGCCTTGCAGACGCCATCGATGTGATGGATGAATCGTTCGATGACGATGGCGACGATGCCGGATTTGCAGATGTGGATGCGACATTCGATGATGAGCTGGATCCCGTCGGTGACGGTGATATGGCACTGTTTGACGATGTCGAACACGACGATATGGATGCCGATCTCGAAGCATCCGAATCGGACGAAGAAGCTGCAGGTGAAACAGTGGAAGACGGCGATGCCCAGAGCATTCCGGAACTCGACGAAGACAGTGCCAAGGAACGCGATAAAAACGCCGATCCGGTGCGCATGTATCTGCGCCGTATGGGCAGTGTGAGCCTGCTTTCACGGGAAGGCGAGGTCGAAATCGCCATGCACATCGAAGAAGGTGAACAAAACGTTTTGAACGTATTGTTGCAAAGCCCGTTTGGTGTGCGCGAAATCATTGCCATCGCAGAACGCGTCCGCCGCGGCAAGCTCAAGATGCGCGACGTTCTCCGCGATTTCGAAACTGATTACAGCGATCGTTCAGACGAAGAAATCACCGTCGAATTCCTCAATCATGTCGACGAAATCCGTAAACTCAACCGCGCCATCATTCGTCTGACCGAGCGTCTGAAAGAAGCACACGGCACATCTGAGCTGTATCTGGAGCGCACTCGCGCCAGTCTCGAACGCAATCGCCGCGCCATGTACGATCTGATGATTCAGATTCGTCTGTCCAAGAAACTCAGCGAGCGACTTGTATTCAAACTTAAGAGCATGATCGAGCGTCTGGATGCGGCCGCACGTGAAATCCGTCGCTGCGAGCGTGAAGCGTCGACCGATTATCGCGAAATCGCCAGAATTTGCCGCGAAATCACCGCAAATCCAAAGCAGGCACACGAAATTCTCGCCGGTCACAGATTCAACGAATCGAAAGTGTTTTCGCTGTACGACACCATCGTGCGCTATCGCCGCGAAGTCGAGGTTATCGAACGCGATACCCGCATCTCTGCCGATGCACTTCGCCTCACGCATCAACGCGTTCAGCTCGGTCAGCGCGTCGCCGAACAGGCCAAGAGCGAGCTCATCGAAGCCAACCTGCGTCTGGTCGTCTCGATCGCCAAAAAATACACCAACCGCGGCTTGCAATTCCTCGATCTCATCCAGGAAGGCAACATCGGTCTGATGAAAGCCGTCGACAAATTCGAGTATAAACGCGGTTACAAATTCTCAACCTACGCGACATGGTGGATTCGTCAGGCCATCACCCGCGCCATCGCCGATCAGGCGCGCACCATCCGCATCCCCGTCCACATGATCGAAACGATCAACAAACTCATCCGCACAAGCCGCTATCTCGTGCAGGAGTTTGGCCGCGAACCGACACCCGAAGAAATCGCCGAAAAAATGGAACTGCCGGTCGAAAAAGTCCGCAAAGTACTCAAAATTGGCAAAGAACCTATCAGTCTTGAAACGCCCATCGGTGAGGAGGAAGACAGCCATCTTGGCGATTTCATCGAGGACAAAACCGTTGTTTCGCCTTCGGAAGCCGTCATTTCGATGAACCTCGCCGAACAGACCCGCAAGGTGCTCGCTACGCTCACGCCGCGCGAAGAAAAAGTGCTGCGCATGCGTTTTGGTATCGGCGAGAAGAGCGATCATACACTCGAAGAAGTCGGCCAGGATTTCGATGTGACCCGCGAACGCATTCGTCAAATCGAAGCCAAGGCACTGCGCAAACTGCGCCATCCGACCCGTGCCAAACAGCTCAAGCCGTTTGTCGAGAATTAATCACAGATATACAGGTTCCCTCGCTATTGCCCATTCGGGCAATACGCGATGGTTTCGCGTCTGGCAGCTTTGCTGCCACGACGCTTTTTTTGTGCTATCGGCCTGCGGCCGATACGCACAAAATTACAATCTGACTGCCTTTAATGCCGCCATGACATCATTACAGGTTGCATAGCGGTCGTCAGGTTTTTTCTCCATCATCTTCAGGATGATGGCTTCGACATCGGGATTAATCTGCTGATTGAATGTGCTCGGCGCAGGAGGTGGCTCATGCACATGCTTATAGGGCAGATCACCCTTTACAAAAGGCAGAACGCCGGTCGAAAGCTCAAACAGGGTAACGCCGAGTGAATAGATATCCGAGCGTCTGTCGATCTCGTTTCCGAGTACCTGTTCCGGGCTCATGTAATAGGGCGTGCCGACAGCCTGCGTGGAATTCCTGTCATCGGATGCGAATTTGGCCAGACCGAGATCGCAGATTTTAAGCGTTTTGTCTTTTTTGGCGATCATCATATTGGACGATTTGATATCGCGGTGGATGATGCCATTCTCATGGGCATACTGCAGACCACGGCATGCATGCATGGCAACCTGGAGCAGGAATTTCGTTGGGAAAGGACCTGTCTGGGAAATGATCTGCTTGAGATTCTTGCCGTCAATGAACTCCATGGCCATATAGATGTTGCCATCGTTGAGAGAGCCGATGTCATAGACGGTGACGATGTTGATATGCTGCAACTGCGCCGAAGCCCTTGCTTCGCGCATAAAATACTCCAAAGCAACGGGATTGTCGCGCAGTTTATTGGACAGCACCTTGAGCGCAACGGTTCGCATGAGGATGGTATCGGTGGCTTTATAGACAACGCCCATCCCGCCATGCGCGACTTCCTCGACGACCTTATAGCGGTCACTTCCGATGGCTGCGACCTCAGTATCGCCAATAATTACGGTCGAAATACGGCCACGTGAACGTGTACCCGAGTGCATGAGCTGACCGGTTGCAACGGAACGTCGTTTCTTTTCGCCGAAATCATCGGGTTCATTCAGCGTCTTTGGTTTAACCGGGCTGTCGCATGTTTCATCAGTTTCAAGGTTGTCAGCTCGCATAGATTCCTGACGGAGCTGTTCCTGTTTATCGATGAGGCTGTTGATGGTAGCACCGATATCGTGGAATCCGGCGTCGATGCTTTGCACTTTCTGATAGTGCCTCAATGCGTTGTCGTAGTCTTTCAGGATTTCGTAGCTGTAGCCGGCTTTATAGGCGATGCGGCATAATTTTTCACTGGGCAGCTGCTGCCACAACAGGGATTCATAGCAGGATACTGCATCGGAATAATTCTTCTGTTTGCAATAGATATCCCCTTGCAGTTCAAGCGCATTGACATAGTTGGGGTCGTTTGAATCGACCTGTTTGAGCGCACTGAGTGCGTCATCGATGCGCCTGGCAGCGATATATTTCTGTCCGAGTTTGTAAAACTTTTTAAATCGTTTCAGCGTTGCGATTTCGAGATCTGTATTTCCGGTGGCCTGAGCCATGCGGTAAGCATTTTCGAAATCACCGATAGAAAGGTAACCTCTGTAAGACTGTTCATAGAGGTTGCCTGCTTCGAAGCAGATGGCTGCGAGTTCGTTTTGCCCCTCTCTGGCAAGTTCCTGAGCGGTTTCCTCAAGCGCCTGTGCTTTGTTGAGAATATCCAGTCCTTTCTGACGGGTCTCTGGATCTTTGAGGTAAGCTTTTGCCGCATAAATGGCCATGGTACGGCTAACGCTTGTTGCCTGCAAATCGCCGTTTGCGAGTGCGAGCTCGGATTCGAACGCGCGAACCTGCATTTCGAGCTGTTTTGACTGATTGCCGGATTTCTGGTAGCACATGACGGCATTCATGAACTGCCCGATTTTGGCATACAGCACGGCGGCTTTATCGAACTGCTTGATTTTGAAGAAAATCTTGGCAGCCTTATCGAATTGCTTGAGACTTAGCAATACCTCGGCGGCTTCTTCATTTTTATTCTGGAGTAAATAAATATCGGCGAGTTTTTGTGTCAGATTGTGTTCATCAGCGATGCGCTCAGCCAGCTCATATCGCTGGAATTTCATGGCGATATCGATGGCTTCAGTGGGGTTGCCGCGGGTTTCGCACAACGAAATTGCATCTTCCACCATCCCCGCCTGAACCAGAATGGCGGATGCCTGAACAATGTTCTCACAATCCATTGCAGCCTTGAATTTCTGCTGCTGATCGCCAGACAATTTTTTACGAAAAATACTGCTCATAGGTGTAATAACTTGCTGTTACCAAATGCCAAACCGCATATCTTATAACGCAGATCACTGCAGCAAGTCAATTTTGTAGGAAGTCTTGTTCAAGGATTCGAGTGCAAAAAAGGTAACTGTTCATTTCATGAAGAGCCCTCAGGACTTTTCTATCATTAGCCTTCGCCAACGCCGGGGTGTTGCCGGGGGTTCACCCTTCCCCAAATTTGACCACCCCTTTGGGCTGGCAAAAATCTGGAAAAGAGGGGGAATGCTTTGATCCACCGGGAATCACTGCGCGTCAACCGTGGGCTGTTGATACTGAACGCCGATGGCGTTCATGGCTTACGGTTGAATAATCACCAGGAAAGCAGCGGAAGAGTGGACGATAAGCCGGGTTTTGTCGCAGCCCCGTGAGGAGCTGGTGTAGTCATTCATCTAGGGTGACAGTTGCCTGCCACCTCAAGCGATCATAACCCAAAGAACGCGGGCGAGGATGCCCGGCTGCGAACAGCGTCTTTATATTCGATCTTGCTCCGGATGGGGTTTACCATGCGAGCCATGTCACCATGCCTCCGGTGGGCTCTTACCCCGCCGTTTCACCCTTACCTTGTCTTGGCAAGGCGGTTTGATTTCTGTGGCACTTTCCCTAAGGTTTCCCTCGGTCGCCGTTAGCGATCATCCTTCCTCGAGGAGCCCGGACTTTCCTCTCCATGGCCGATTCCAGCCATGCAGCGACTACATGTCCATCTCCCGCTGTGGTCGCCTTTTAATATCTTTACAGGAAAATGCAAGTGCAGGATGTGTGAAGTGTCACAAATCGTATCTCCGGCTTCTTCGCGCTGAGGCAAAAAAATGCACACAAACGACCACAAACATCGAAATAGCGTTTGAGATATCGTGTGTTTATGTGTAGTGTATGCGGCGCTGTTCTGCATTCAATTTTTTGGATGTCTGAGGAGGAATGTATTGAAAAAGTTATTTGTGGCGATATGCCTGTCTTTATTTCTTGCCGGATGTGCAACGGAATTGGTTGGTGACCCCGCTGCGCTTGACAGGATTGAACTGCCTTCTGGTATGGCAATTCATCCCAACGGCAAATATGCTTATGTCGTCGGGTCAAATTTTGATCTGAATTATCGCGCAACCGATGGTGGTGCGATTTATGTTGTGGATCTTGAAAATCAAACGGTGCTGCCCACTTCCAAGCGAATTGGGAGTTTCGGAACAAATGTGGTGCTTTCGTCGGATGCGCGTCACGGTTATGCCGTAACTCGGGATGACGATGCACTTGTCTGGTTTGAGATTTCCGAAGATGGCAGTGATATCCGTTGTCCGGTTGCCAAAAACAGCGATCCGGATTTGCTCGATTGCCGCGTCATCGTGGATGACGATCCGACTTATATATCGATAACCCGCAGCTATCGCGAATCTTCCTACCTGGATGCTGCCGGTCGTCCGGCCACGATGCGCGTGGATTTCGATTTGCTCATGATCGCTCAGATGCGGCGCGCTCGCGTGATGGCGATGACAGTGCGGGATAACAAGGGTGAGCTTTTGTTCAGCCAAGAATCTGCTTCCCTCATCGCTTCTGCAAGTGAGATCATGCATATCGGAGGCGAAAACTTTGTCGTCACCGGAAGAGCTGCAGCAAATTTAATCGTTGCATCCCCGGCTATCAATGCCTATGGGGAAGTCATGGGCGTGTATAATACGCGTTCAATGACCGTTCCAAGCGGTTATGGCGCATATCTGGGGCGCGGAATGGCTGTGGATCCAACCGGACTTCATCTCTATCTCATCAACCAGTACCCGGATTCGATCGTTCAGTTCGATATCAGTGGTCTCATCAGCGATAACAACTCGACGGATCAGGCACAGGCAACCCAAATGATGATGCTCCCTGAATCCATGTCGAAAATTCAATGGGTTGGTGACCTCCAGAACGGCATGCTTTACCTCACCACTGTGAGTAAAGATGCCATCTATATCGTCGACCC
>CAMKRB010000079.1 GCA_946415045.1 uncultured Myxococcales bacterium | reverse complement strand
GTGTCGTGACACGTCTCCGATGCCGCGTATCGCAGATAGCGCGCCCAGATATAGCAACGCCCGCGTATTGCGCAGCAATAGCGGGCGTCAGCGAGCGTATTGGCCAGAGGCCAATAGCGAGTAGAGACGTGTCGTGACACGTCTCCGATAAAGACGTGTCGTGACACGTCTCCGATGCCGCGTATCGCAGATAGCGGCATCCATAAAAAATATTATATTATTTATTCGTCGGTTTTTCGCCGATGGCAGCTTTGCGGGACAATTTGATTTTGCCGCGCGGATCGACGGCGAGTACTTTGACGAGGACCTGTTCGCCTTCCTTGAGGATGTCGGTGACGTTCTCGACGCGGCTCTCGGAGAGTTCGGAGATGTGGACCATGCCGTCGGTGCCCGGGAAGATTTCGACGAAAGCGCCGAAGTCGACGATTTTCTTGACGGTGCCGAGGTAGACTTCGCCGGGTTTGGCTTCGCGGATGGTATCGTTGATCATCTGGAGGGCTTTTTCGATGGCGAGTCCGTTATCGGACGAAACTTTGACGGTGCCGTCGTCTTCGACATTGACCTGAGCGCCGGAAACTGCGCAGATGTTGCGAATGTTCTTGCCGCCCGAGCCAATGATTTCGCGGATTTTGTCGGGATTGACCTTGATGGTCTCGATGCGGGGCGCATAACGGCTCTTTTTGGTGCGGGTTTCGGAGATGGCCGACAGCATGCAGCCGAGGATGTGTTTGCGGCCTTCGTGTGCCTGTTTGAGGGCCTGAGCCATGATTTCGCGAGAGATGCCGGTGACCTTGATATCCATCTGGATAGCGGTGATGCGGTCTTCGGTACCGCAGACCTTGAAGTCCATATCGCCGAGGTGATCTTCGTCGCCGAGGATATCGGTGAGGACGGTGAATTTATCGCCTTCTTTGATGAGGCCCATGGCGACGCCGGCGACCGGCGCTTTGATTTCGAGACCGGCATCCATCGCGGCAAGCGTGCCGCCGCAGACGGTAGCCATCGAGCTGGAACCGTTGGATTCGAGGATATCGGAGACGATGCGCAGGGTGTACGGATATTCGGGATCCACCGTGGGCATCACGGAGCAGAGCGCGCGTTCGGCGAGCATGCCGTGACCGATTTCGCGGCGGCCCGGGCTGCGCAGCGGCTTGGTTTCACCGACGCTGAACGGCGGGAAATTGTAGTGCAGCATGAAGCGTTTGGATTTCATGCCGCCGAGTTCGTCGATGCGCTGATCGTCGGTCGATGTGCCGATGGTGACGGTGACGAGGCCCTGGGTTTCGCCACGGGTGAACAGCGCCGAACCATGCGCACGAGGCAGTACGCCGACTTCGCATGTGATCGGGCGAACCTGGTCGAGGCGGCGGCCGTCGATGCGGACGTGCTGTTCGGTAATCAGGTTGCGCATCAAATGATATTTCTGGCTTTCGTATGCTGCGATGATTTCGCCATTGCGATCGGGGAAACGCTCGGCCAGTGCATCGAGAATCTCTTTCTGAACGGCGTCAAGTGCGGCATAGCGCTCGAGTTTGGCGGGGATCGTCATCGCGCGCATCGTCTGATCGGTGAATTCGGCAACAGCGCTTGCGATATCGGGATCCGGGGTGGGCGGAACGAACTGCATTTTGGGTTTGCCCACGGCTTCGGCCATGCGGCGCTGAACGGCGAGGATATCGCGAACAGATGCCGTACCAAAATCCATGGCATCGAGGAATTCTTCCTCTGTCAATCCCGTAGTCTCGCCTTCGACCATCACAATGGCCTGCTCGCTTGCGACCATGACGATATCGGTATCGGATTCGTCGCGCTGGGCGTTGGTGGGATTGGCAATCCATTTGCCATTGATGCGGCCGATTCGGACGCCGGCAACAGGACCCTGCCAGGGCAGCGGCGACAGCATCAAAGCGGCCGAAGCACCGGTAATCGCGAGCACATCGGGCTCACAATCGGGGTCGTAGCTCACGACGGTCGCAATCACCTGGACTTCGTCGTTAAAACCTTCGGGAAACAG
Source organism: uncultured Myxococcales bacterium (assembly GCA_946415045.1). Taxonomy (GTDB): domain Bacteria; phylum Myxococcota_A; class Bradymonadia; order UBA4248; family UBA4248; genus UBA4248. Next base: position 9,587 of record CAMKRB010000079.1, on the reverse strand, counting down.
CGGACGCAGCGGTCGGTCGATGAGGCGGCTGGTGAGCGTTTCGTGTTCACCCTGCTTGCCTTCGCGGCGGAAATAATTGCCGGGAATGCGGCCTGCTGCATACGATTTCTCGACGTATTCGCAAACGAGCGGGAAAAAGTCCTGGTTCTTGTCGCAAGGCTTGGTGCAAGCCGTCACAATCACCATCGATTCGCCACTCTGAATCACGACCGAACCGGCGGCCTGCTTGGCCACATGACCGGTTTCGATGATGACTTCGTGTTCGCCGATAAGCGCTGAATCCTTAACAATACGTGCCATAATGAAAACTCCTTTGGAATTCCATAAGACTGTTTTTTCGGGTGGGGGAAGTCTCCCCCTACGCGGCTATGTGCTCGCTGAGAGACGTGTCGCGGCACGTCTCTACAGCTGCGCGCATACGCCGCTACCCCCTCGCCATACGCAATCTGTCGGATAATTCCTAAAATGCAGGATAACATCCAGCCATGGCCAGGCGGATGCTATCCATCGCAAAAAAAATAAACAAAAGGAATTTCCTTCGTTCGTTTGAACACTCAAACGAATTAACTGCACAATCATCGAAATCCAGCAGCACCAAACTTCTGAACTTGGATCATTGCACAGCGGGCCATTTGAAGGAAATTTCTGTATAAAACAAAACCGGCATCCAAACGATACCGGTTTTTTGAAAAGACCTACTTACGGAGACCGAGGGCAGCGATCAGATCGCGATAACGCTGAACGTCTTTTTCACGCAGATACTGAAGGAGACGACGACGGCGACCGACGAGCATCAACAGACCGCGACGGCTGTGGTGATCGTTTTTGTTGGTTTTGAAGTGTTCGGTCAGCGCATTGATGCGCTCTGTGAGCAACGAAATCTGGACTTCGGGTGAACCCGTATCACCTTCGTGACGACCGAACTTGCTGACGATTTCCGCCTTAACTGAACGATGAAGCATAATAAACCTTCCTTAAGCAAAAAAAGAAAATTCCTGCAGGAAACACCCGGCAGGTCCCGAAAATCGGGCAAGACGAAGCGATTCGAGCAAATCCGGGCTTAGGACCAGACTCCTCACCAACGCCCCGTCGGATGTTGAATTTCTAGCATATTTATGGCTTTGACGTCAAATTAAATTGTATCGCCGCCTTCCTGATTGCCGTTCACCGAAACCGTTGGTGTGCCGGCGAGTATGGATTTGAAGTAATCCACATAGGCGTAATATGCTGGTGACATGTGGTAGAGAATGAAGTGCGGATTGCGCTTGCCGGTGTAGTGGAATTCCATAAATCCGCCGGTGACGGTATCGCCGTTGACATTGGTAATATTGTTTGAAACCGGCGAATTGACGGGATCCGAAAGACCAAGCAACGCTGTGGCATCGGATTCAGCATATTTGGTACCGACAATCGGCAGGCCTATGGAAGCTGCAAGCGACATCTGCGTAATCATTGGTGTGCACTGATCGTACAGTCCCATGGTTTGCGCGATGTTTTTTGGCCCCATACCTGCGGGAGGTTCTTTGATAAAGCGGTGAGAGAAGTTGAGCGGATCGACCGGATCCATCAAGGGCTGCGCGATCTGTGTGGTGAGGAATGAATCGTATGAAATCTTTTTCTCGCCAACATTCAGCAGGATGCCGAGGATATCGGCGAGTGTCTTGTCTTTGAGCATCGACTGGAAGGGTTCGACGAGCTGCCCGAAGTCGGGGACGAGTTCGACCAGGCTCAGTGCGACGCCGCCGCCGCCTGCCGAAAGGAATGCGCTCTTGATGCTGTCGGTCAGACCAAGCAGCAACCCGGCTTCCTGTGATCCCTGGCTGTGGCCCATGAACAAACCGTAGCTGGGATCGAAGATGATATTATCGGAACCGGCGTATCGGTGTGGGGGCAGCACGAGACCGCCGTTGTCGATGATATCATAGAGCACGAGCATATCGTTGACGGTCTGGCGGACGCTTTCGCGAACGACGACGGGATTTTGGAGCATGGTTGTGTAGAGCGTGGATTCGGATACTTTGCTGCCGCCACTGCGTTTGCCTTGCAAAACTGCGTCGAATCCAATCATGGCGATATTGACGCCATTGCTCGTGAGTATGATGCCTTCGTCTTTCCAGCTGGTTGAATGTGAGCTCGCATCACCGCCGGTTCCATGGCCATAAACTGCAATGGGGAAGCCTTTGGGTGGCATGGCGGCTACGGGAACCGTGACTTCGAAATTGACTGTTTCCTGCTGTCCTGTTGAAATCAGCTGACCATCTGCGTCGAATTTAATGATGCCCTGTCCGGTGCCGGTATAGGAGGGATAGTCTCCGGAATAGTTGCCCTCGATGAAATTCCAGGTGACGAAAGTGCCCTGGAAAACCATGGCATTGGCTGCGCTTCGGTCGATCCAGTTGCCGATGGCGACGCCGTTTTCGTCGGTGACGATATGGCCTTTGCCTTTGAGTGCGGCCGCCATCTGGTCCATTTCGAGTGCGACGTTTTGGGTATCATATCCGGTCATGGCGCGGATTTTGTCCAGATCGACGCCAAGGCTGGTGAGCTGATCGACATAGAAGTTGGTGATATCGGTGATTTCCGCAGGTGCGGTTTTGTTTAGGATAGCCTTGAGGCGGTTGGATTGTGAATAGTAGCGGCCGTTGGAACGCAGGCAGTTATTGATGATGGCGACATGGCGGTCTCCGGGATGCGGTCCGGCACCGGGAACCGGGCGCATGACGAGGGTATTCTGCGCCCACAGCTTGCGATCGTTATCATCACCGATGCTGTGGAACGTGACGTACACGGGGACGCGTTCGCCGTAATGCCGCGATTCGGGTTCGACATTGATGAGCTGGATACAGGCATCTTCCGCCATGGTTTCGGCGGGGGTTGGAAATGCGTTGGATCCGAGTGCTGCAGAGGATCGGAAATAGATGGCGCCGAGGGGAGAGAATCCGGCGCGCTCTGTCACGATATTGTCCAAAAGGTTCTGCAGCATGCTGCCGATGAGAGGTACACTGGTGATGTTGGCTGGCATTGGCCAGCCTTTGATAATCGGGTGTCCGTGCTCATCGGTGCGCAGGGCGCTTGGGTAAGGAAATGCAAAGAAATCGTCGAGCGCATCGGGAACAGATTCTGCCGATGGGTGCATTGCGGTGTTGAAGTCGTGATAGAAAAAGTAGTTGCCTTCGGGAAGCGCGTTGAATTCGTCCATGGAGAGTATGGTTTGCTTTGGCGCGCAATCGGCCTGGCATGATGTTTCGGTTTCGGGGTCTTCGCAAACGCCGTCGCCGCATTCGGGGTCTTTAATGATAATCACTTCCTCGCCGCAGTCGTTGAAGCAGGATTCGGGGGTTTCGCCTGCATCTTTTTCACAGTTTCCGTCGCCGCAGATGGCCGGACAATCGGCCGGGCAATTCTGACGTGTTTCGCCCGATTCACAAGAACCATTGCCGCAGCTGATTTTTCTAGGGCAATCTTTTGGACAGGTTTCGTGTGTTTCGTTGCCATTGCAAGTCATATCGCCGCAAACCGTGGGGCAATCCTGGGGGCAGGATTCGTAGGTCTCATCGCCATTGCATGTGGAATCGCCGCAAACCGTGGGGCAATCCTGCGGGCAGGTCAGATAGGTTTCTCCGATGTCGCATTTTGTATTGCCGCAAACTGCGGGGCAATCCTGTGGACACAGAATGTTGGTTTCGGTGCCATTGCATACTTTGTCACCGCAAACAATTTTGCAATCGTTGGGGCATGTCGCATTTGTTTCGTCGCCATTGCAAATTTTGTCGCCACAATAGGGATCTGGGACGGGCTTGGAATCGCTGTCGGATTCTTCGTCACAAGCAGCGGTAAACAGCATACTGCACAATAAAGCGGCTAAAATGCGGAATTTTTTTTGATTCATAATTTCTCCCCAAAACGTTCAATTGCCGGAATTTTAAAGGTAAAACGGCAAGCGAACGGAGTATAGCAAAATTCGGCAAAGATTGCAGTATTGTATGTATTGTTCATGCGCGTCGAGCGCAGCGCAACCCACGGAATCGTGGGTGAGCGGCAGCGAAACCCACAAACAAAAAAGCCCGGCGTATTTTGCGTGCAAAATAGCCGGGCAGCATCGCGTATCGCAGCAATGCTGCGATAGCGAGGCGTCATCCATCAAAATCAGAATATGGCGAGTGGTTCGCTGCGGGCCCAATCTTCGACGCTGTATGCTTTGAGGCCCGAGATGATGCGCAGGCAGGTGGCGTCGTTGCGGAAGTTGACAGTTTGTTCGCTTGTCGATGCGGCCCAGATTTGCATGCCTTGCGTGTAGATTCGCAGCGCCAGAGAGGATTTGCCGGTGTTGAGGCCGACTTTATAGACGGCGATTTGGTTGTGTTCGATTTCGGCGAGCAAAAAGGCGAACGCTTTGGCAGCGGGCGCGACCGACAGGATGCGTGCGTTTGGGGCGTCGATGGTGTTGAGTTCGGTCGTTGTGCCGGTTTCGAGATCGAGCGCATGAATGGTCAGGTCTCGTTTGAACACGATGATGGCGTTGGCGGTTTTTTCTTTGCCCAGAATGATTTGGGCGGCACCTTTGCTTGTGAATTGACGGGAAGGCGATTTGCCCGAGAGATCGATTAGGGTGATTTGGTCGCCGATGAGCAATGCGGCGAGTTTGCTGGTTTCGGAAACGGAGATGCAGGATGGGGTTTGCGTTGAATTGAAATCGATGTCGACGAATTTGGCGGTATTGTGCAGCGCGAGGCGTCCGGAGGCATAATGGATGAGGATGAGGTTTCCTGCGGCACCGATGCAGTCGACGGTTTCATCTTTAGGCGTGGTGCAGATTTTTGTGATGATATTTTCGTCGAGTTTGAGGCGGTAGATGGCGCGATCGTCACACGCGACAAAGACTTCGGAAAAGACGCTGCCCGGGCATGAGGCAATGCATGCGCCGGGGAGGGGAGATGCGGAAAGGATTTCCTGGGAGTAACCGAAGAAGGCGGTCACGCTTTCGGGGCGCAGTGCGACGAACCCGAGTTTTTCGGGGGATGGATAGACGGCGATGAAGGGACGGGGGCAACGCGGTGTCCGGAGCAGAATGCGCTCGTTACGGACATCATAAATCGTGAGGTTTCCGGATTCGCTGCCGATGATGATGAAGTCGTCGTCACCGAAATTGCATGCGGTTGCCCGGGTTGATCCTTTGAGCATGCAGGATTGGGTTTGTTTGATGGGATCGAGTTTGTAGAGTGAGCCGTCGCTGGCAATAGCCATGACGAAATCGCCGCGTTCGGAAATGTGGAATTTCATCCAGTGTACATCAGGAAAACCGCAGCAATCGATATGCATGAGCTCGTCATCTTCGAAAGCGCTGACGACGAGGAGTGTCTGTGGTGAGATGGCAACGACGTAGCGCTCGCAGACATCCATTTGGCCGTCGATGAGGCCCGGGAGATCATGTGTGAATGTATTGTCGTTGTATAAAACCGAAAAGCTGTCGCTGCTGAACGAGGCCTCGGGAGAGCCGATGAGCCGAATCACGCGGGACGGATCGATGGCGGGCTGGAGGCTTGCGGGCGTTTCGTCTTCGGGGAGATCGATGCGGCGTTCGGCGTTGTTACCTTTGCAAATCAGGGCATTGAGATCGTCCCAGACCAAATCGGTGCAAACGAAATCGATGAGGTATGAGCCGAGAATATCGAGTGTTTCGAGCACCCAGATTTTGACGTGTCCGTCGCTGTCAGCGCTTGCGAAATAGCGGGAAAGAGGTGAAAACGAAACGGCAGTGATACTGTGTTCATGTCCGCATTGAGGAACGATGCGAACCGGACTAACAAACCGGCTTGAAGTGGGCACAAACCGATGCGGCAAATCGACCATTTCAATCTCCTTGAACCTGCGAAGGCATCTGTGTTGCGAAATCCCGCAGAATGGCACTGAGCTGGTGCACATTGTAGGGTTTTTCGAGACCGACGACGTGGTTGGTCTGCATCCATGCTCTTGCGGTATCGTCGAGGTAGCGGGAGGTTACAATAATGAATGCATCCGGGTGCGCGGCGCGCGTACGGCGTACAATTTCGTAGCCATCAATGATAGGCATGCGCAGATCGGTAATGACGATGTCGAAATTATGCTCGCTAAGCAACATCGAGGCATCCATTCCCGAGGAAGCCGTCATGACAAAGTAGCCTTCTAGAGACAGCATGACGGCCAGATTTCTTAACATGTCCAGATCGTCATCAACGACTAACAGGCGAATTCTCAGGCTCAAGTCGATCCCTCCCAACGCCAGACAACTAGAACGCACAGAAAAAAACTGGCTACATAATTTATCACGTCGTTGTGTACAGATCAAGCGCGTTGCGAGTGCATGGGCGGGATGCAGGAACGCGCGAATCTGTGGAAATTAGTTGACGACGCGTCTGGTTGTGGTGGCACTTTGCTGTTTTTGAGAATTGCGGGCAGGCTGCGGGTTGGCTGGTTCGGGGATTTTCCAGTCTGTGTTGGTGGTCGTCTTTGATTTGCCAGACGATTTGCTGGATTTGGAAGAAGACGAGGACTTGGAAGAAGATGAGGACTTGGAAGAAGATGAGGATTTGGAAGTCTTGGAGGATGATGTCCCGGAATTGCCTGATTTGTCTGCAGATCCGGCGTCGTTATGGTTCGTGTTGGCAACATTGCTGCCGTTCTTGTCAGAACTGCTGCCATCCTGGGCTGCTTTTGCATTTGCAGCATCCTGGGCTGCTTTTGCATCAGCAGCATCCTGGGCTGCTTTTGCATCAGCAGCATCCTGGGCGGCTTTTGCATCTGCAGCATCCGGTTTCGTATTATCGTTTGGTTTTTGTCCGGCTTTAAATCCAGGTGGTGGATTGTTGATATCAAATCCTTCAGGGATGGGATTCATCGTGATGGGAATATTGCTCGATATCCGGGGCTTGATGGTGAGCGGATAATCGAAGAAACCGTCGTGATGAATGCGGGCATTATAGTCCAGCGGTGAACGTATCAGTTTGAGTGTAATGGGCGTCTTTCCGAGTTCTTTGCCATCGGAAGCGCGGAATACGGTTGCGTTGGGGGGCTGGGATGAGATGGTGACTTCCGCTCGTCTGAAATCTTCGGCGGCACCAAGATATGCACCATTGGCAGTGCCGGTCACAAATCCGGCATCACGGGGACTGAGCTTTTCAAGCGTGACAGATTTATCCCCAAAGAGGCTCATGGTTTTGTCGACATAGAATTTGACGAACAAAAAGATGCCGAGCAAAACGAGGCACAGCACGATCGCGAGGATAATCACGGTCTGGAGTTGTCGTTCCTTGTTTTCCGGCGCAGGCATGATGGTCGAACTCATCGTCGTAATGGCTGCGCGTCTGGGCAATGTACGGCGTTTGAGTTTGGCGGCAACATATTCGTTGCGCAGTTCTTCGTCGTCGAGTGCTCGCAGGGCGATGGCCATTGAGCTCGCGTTGGCATAGCGTGCCATGGGATCCTTTTGCACGCATTTCGAGACGATAGCGCCAATCTGGGATTCGAGGATCCATTCGTCCACATAGATGGGTTCATCGGATGCGATTGACATGGCGATATCCATCGAAGAGTCGCCTTCAACCGCCTGATATCCCGTGAGCATTTCGATGGCGATCAGACCGAGGGCAAAGATATCCGAGGCCGGTGATACGTCTACACCTTTGAGCTGTTCGGGGCTCATATAGGCGGGAGATCCCATCCATGCACCGGTTTGTGTAAGTTTTTCGCCGCCGGCATTGATCGTTTTGGCAATGCCGAAATCCAGCACTTTCACATCGAAATCTTTTGAATCGACGGTCTTTTCTGTCAGCCAGATATTTGCAGGCTTTAGATCGCGGTGCACAATTCCCTTGCGATGCGCTTCGCTCAGCGCATCCAGCACCTGCAAATAGATGAATTTGAGATCGTAGAATGAGAGCTTTTCATGGCGGGCAATGAGGTCTTCAAGCGTATAGCCCTCCAGGTATTCCATCACATAGAACAGGATGTCGCCTTCGGTGCCGCTGTCGGTGATTTTGACTGCATGATCGCTCTCGATTTGACGACACAATTCGATCTCACGCTCAAATCGTTTCGCGGCCTGTTCGTAATCACTCAGGTTGTGTTTGAGCGTTTTTATTGCAACAATCTTGTCATTATCTGCGGTATCGGCGGCCGCATAGACTACGCCGAATCCGCCAATGCCAATGACAGAATCAATCTTGTATCTGTCTTTGAGCATGGTTCCGGGTTCGAACTGCTCGCTCTTTTTTTCGGACTTTTTCACAGACCCGCTTGTCGTGGTGCTGTTGATGCCGCTCACGTTGGCTGCGCTGTTTGTATCCGATTGTTTCTCTTCTTTGTGATTTGTGTCCATCTCAATAAAACCTGTTTGGGTAAAAGGTCATTGCAGTGTCCCAATGTGCGTTTACCATAATTCGCCAACCGGTACAAACTTAAGGTCTTATGAGAATTTTATGCCAGTTGGATTGCTAGTCGAATATGAAACCACGCAATTTGGCGCTTCGGGCGCGGCTGTTATTGGCCAGCTCGCTGTCGGAGGCTTCGACGGGTTTCTTGTTGATGACGTGTCCAAGGGGTTGTTTATGGCAGATACAGACGGGCAGTTTTGGTGGGCATGTGCAGGGATTCTGGAATTTATGCAGGGCTTCTTTAACCCTGCGATCCTCGCCGCTATGGAACGAGATGATTGCCAGGCGACCGCCGGGGCGCATCCATTTGGGGATGTCGCTGAGGAAAGCGTCGATGGCATCGAATTCGTGATTGACGGCGATGCGAATGGCCTGGAATACGCGCGTTGCGGGATGCGGGGTTCCGGGTTTTGGTTTTCCGAGTACCGAGCAGCTGACGTCGGCGAGCTGGGATGTCGTCAGCATTTGTCCGGCCTGTGCGCGTTCTGTGATGCGTTGTGCCAGTTTGTGTGATTGCCGGATGTCGCCGAACTGATAGAGGATATCTGCGAGTTCGGATGGCGCAAGGCGCGCGATAAACTGTGCGGCGGTTTCGCCGGTCTGGCTCATGCGCATGTCGAGCGGCGCGTCGGACTGGAAAGAAAATCCGCGCGAAGCATCATCGATTTGTGGGGACGAAAGCCCGAAATCGGCGAGTACGATATCAAAACCGCCGCCTTCGGAACGGTCTTTGAAACCGTGGGTGCGAAGTTCATTATCCATAAACTCGAATGAATTCTGGATAAAAGTGATATCCAGTCCGAATGGTGCCAGGCGTTGTTGAGCAGCAGCCTGGGCTGCAGGATCGCGGTCAAAACCGACCATCTTTGCGCCGGGACCAATCTTTTGGGCCACCCCGCTGGCGTGACCGGCACCACCGAGGGTAAGATCGAGATAGCGTTCGCCGGGATGCGGATCGAGCAGCCGCATTACATCGTCGTATAAAACCGGAATATGTTGAAATGTCATACAAATAGTTCGCAAGATGGATTTAATTGATCTATGTGCTAAAATGCCAAAGCGTCGTATACCCGGACAAAGCCGGTGAGTATTGTGGCTTTTTTGGGTGGGTTTGCCAATAAGGAGATTTGCAAAATGAACATAAAAATGTTGGGAACAATGGTTGCTGCGATGTTGATT
>CAMKRB010000078.1 GCA_946415045.1 uncultured Myxococcales bacterium | reverse complement strand
GTCCAGAAAAACACATGAATTCTCCCGCCTGCGGCGCGTAGCCGCGAATAAAATGTGCTTACGGCCGCAAGCCGTCCTGATAAGCTATACATTCTCCCGCCGGCACGACATCGGCGCGGGCCTGAAATCCCTGTACGCCTGCGACATTTCGTCAAAATCGATGAGCCAGACTTCATGTGTGGCCATATACCGCTCGACTATCCATAAATAGAGCGGAATCCATGTCCGGGCATGATCTATCACAATGCCATCGCCCGAAACCACACAATCGCGGTCGTAAAAAGAGACATCGCATGCGTCGATCAGGTTCACCTCGATCCCAACCTGATAGGATCGGGCGAGGTCGACCAGCAAACGCTTTAGATTTCTGGAATTCGAGACTGGACTGTCGATGTGTACAATGGCTTTTTCTACACCGAGATTGTCCAGTTCCGACAGAATCAGGCGAATCGCCGGCTCGGTCTTGTCGATGATGTGATAGGATCCCTTCAGATTGGCTAAATCGCGAATGGCTCCGTCCATGCACCGGAATATCGGCGATGCCGAAACCACGGATTCCATCAGGATAATGGCATTGAATCCGTCCAGATATATCGTTTGTCCGGCAGTCTGGCTGCGGCTGAGCATGTTACCTTGTCTGCGCATGATCTCTTCATCACTGCAGATCCCACGGGTCAGCGCGATGCGCTGCATATCCGACAACTGGTAGTGCTCCATGGCAATGTGCGCGGCCCGTTTGAGCGAATGACCCCGATTGAGCAAAAACAATGCATCTGTCACTGCCTCGCGCATCGTTTCTATCGATTTGTCTCTGAATAGTATTTCATATTCCGGCAAATAGCCGCGTCGAACTGTTTTCATTGTCGCCCTCCCTTTGGATACACAGTTCGTGTGCTGCTTTGCCGCTATTCGGATTGAATCGATATTGTATAGCTGTTTGTATCGGACGAAGTTGCGCCGCGCACCCTCAGATAGTATGTCCCTGTCTCCGGTACATCAATGCTTTCTGTACCTGTGGCTGTATCCGATGACTTCAGATGATTGCCTGCGTCGTCGAACAGTGACAGCACCAAATCGCCATTCGTAAAGATATATTCAAGCGCGACGCTGACTGCCTGCGACGGCGTTATCCTGAACCAGTCTTCGTCGTTCTGGCAAATCATCCCCGATATGCTGGACGATAGCATCTTTGATATCAGTATATTATCGTCCGGTTCATTCGCATCATTCAGGCAGGACTGGGCAATTTCCACAGATACAGATATCTCGTTATTGTTCGGTTCGACATCGTCTGCATCCGTAATGCGAACGAGAAATTCGGCATTTCCGTTGATATTCTGCGGAATGGTGACCTTGTCGTGTACTGTCTGGGATTCGCCGGTCTGGATCGTATAGTCTGATCGCTTCAAAACCTGGGTCGAAGTGGGGGTTGTGAGTACGATCTCGACATATCCTGTCGAATCTGACGTGCCCTGGTTATGGATTTCATAGGATAATGCGACGTTTTGTCCGGCATACAAATGGTCAGACAGAATATTCAGATTGGAGACTGCTGCATCTGTCCCTTTTACGCCCAGCCACAGAATTGAATAGTTCAGCTGCGATGCATCCTGAGCATTCGTGAAAACGCGCACATAATATGTGCCTGCCTCTGTCGCGGTATAATCAAACGATTGTTTCGACAGGTTGGTGAGCATGCTGATGAACTTGTATTCAAAATTGTACAATGCAGCCCGCAATACTGCAGAATCTGCCGAAAAACCGATTTGAAGCCTGTCGCCTTCGGTGAGCTCAATCTGATAATAATCGACATCTCCCGATGGGCAAATGGCGGCTTCTTTTCCCGATTGCGCAGCACTGCGCAAGTCATAGGCGCGCGACAGAAAATCATTTGGTTCAAATGCGTCGTTGCAGTTCAGCCATGACGGGGCTTTGCCCGTTTTTACCGACAATGCATAGTTTGTTTCCCGTGCATTGTAGATATTGTCCAGAAGCCGTACTTCGAGCACCAGACGCTGATCGCCCATAATGATGTCTTTGTGTATGGTTTCTGTCACGGCTGTTGTGCGCGCAGACGCGATTTCATTCCCGTCCGAATCGTACAGGAATAAATCGTAATCGCCGGTTCCCTTGTTGGTAACCGAGATATCGACCGACGAACCGCTCTGTACATCGAACGCATAAAAATCGGGATTCGTCTGGCACACTGTCAGATTGTCGTGACTGAATGCATTGTCGGAAAACGTGATTTCGTGCGCAGTTTCAAGCGATTCATTGGGATCGAGCACATCCCAGCATGAACGGGCAAATATCCATTCCGGGCTTCGAATGGTGTTGTTTTGCGGTCGCACATCGTCGATCTCTGATCCATCGTCGACGCGGGCAATGAGATGGTAGGCACCCCCAGCCATATCCGTCGGAAGAATGAGCGAAATGCTTTGACTGGTCGTCGTATTGCCGTTCAGACCCGCAATGGTTTGCCGCGAAATGCGCCATGCGCTTTCGTCGATTTCGGAGGTCTGCGATATGTAATACCCGATGGTGAATGATTCGGCATTTTGCGACCCGAGATTATGGATATCGAGCGTGACCTCTTTGGCCTCAGATGCGGAGAGCGCGCCGCTTTCGATAATCAGGTTGTCGACCGCCAGATCAACACCTTCAACGCGTTCAAACGATTCCAGCTTTAAATGATATCGATTGGCATCGCTGTCGTGCAGCCCGCTCACGCGCAGATATATCGGCGCTTCATTGGTATTGTAGACGTTGATTTCCTGGATATATAAATGGTCGCCGCCAAAATAGGTCTGCACAACCTCGGCTCCGCGAAGCAGTTCCAGCTTGAGGGGCGAAAGCGACGCATCGTGCTCAACGAATGCCAAAAAACTCTGGCCATCGGTGATATCGGGAAAGAACACATCGATATCTCCACGGCACAGCGTTAAATCGTCATCAACGGATTTGACGGTGCGCGCGGTCGCTGTCGAATTGTTGGTCTCGAATCTGTCGGCCGAACAAACGCAGTCGTCTCCCGCAAGGTTAATCGTTTCGGCCAGTTGTGATGTGTTGTTCCTTTTGTTCCGTTCGAGAATGAGATCTGTGGCATCGGCCGTGAACGACAGCTGATAACTGGGACACCAGAAATCGCAATACAGCGGCTCATTCACGTGAAGCGTCTCACAGTGATTGGCTTCGATGCCGTCCATATCGAACCGGGTAAATTCCTTTACCTCGCCATCACACAGATTGGTGCGGCTGACCGAAACTTTGAACGGACCGGCTGCTGTCGAACCCTGATTGCACAATGGGGCTGTGATTTGAAGCGGTTCACCGTTGTTGTGGGCACTGCCGGATTCAAGCGCGATTGGACCAAACAGCAAATCGATATTCGCTGTCTGTGCCACAATCAGCTGCTCTTCACTGCGGAATATATTGTTGTCTTCATTGCCTTCGCTCACGATACCGCTTGAATCGCAGAACGCGTACAACCAGTATTCGCCGGGTTTAATGCCAACATCTGCTTCCGCTATCCCGGTCACTTCCCGCGATCCATTCGCCAGTAAATCGCTCACATTGATCGTGCCCACGATGTGATCCCGGCTGATATCCAGCGACATGTCTTCCGAAAGAAACAGGCTGCAGATAAACGATCCGGTGCGTTGCGATCCCTGATTGAGTAAGCCGATTTTCGCTGTAAATGTGCCGCCGGGCGTCGTTGTGGTCGGCGTAAAATCAACCGTTTGTATCGATATATCGGCGTCGAGCACGGGCTCATTCGTCACCCGGATGGGATTCGCGCTGCGCATCTGATTGTTATTCTCGTTGCGTTCCACGATCTCGTTGGCTGAATCCAGTATCAGCCAAAGGTAATATATCCCGGGTTCTGAAATCGCCGGCGTGACCGAGACGAGCACATCCTGAATCGTCTTTTCATTCCCGGCCAGGGCTCCGGTTATCGTGGACTCATGGACCTTGTAAGCCCCCTCCATGTTTGTTGCGTTGTCTTTGGCGCCAATCCAGATCTCATAGTGGAACGTTTCGGCTGTCGTCGATCCCAGATTGTTGAACTTGAACTGCGCACCAAGTGAGGTGAGCACAGAGGTCGTTTCGGGCGATACCGTGAATGCTGTGGGTTCAAAGTCGGCACCGTCTGTCGACTGGTTGCGCACCGTGATGCTTTGGTAGCTCACGGCTGCATTGTTGTCGTAGGTCGACTCGCCAATCGCGTGATCCGGATTGATTGCGGCGACAACAAAGTATTTGCCGGTGCTGATGCCACTTGTCATCGGAATGCTGAGATCGGCTTTTTGAATCGCCGATTCGGTCCCCGCAGCGCCCAGGGATGCAACGGGATGACGGTAGATGCGGAAGGCTCCCGGCTCAAGATAGGCTGTCGGCGATTGCGTCGGGGTCAGATAGAGGTCGACATTGGTCGGCACCTGCAGCGCCGACGGGGCTTCATTCGATATCTGAAGCGATACCGACAGACTGCCGTCCGTACTCACGTCAAGCGGACGCGCTTCGATGGCACCTATCGTCAGATCCACCGTATCGTATACCTCAACGACGGTCGTGGATTGGCCTTTCTGGTTGTCACAGCTCAGCTCGACTGAAACCGTATAGACACCCGCTGTCTGATAGGTGTGCGTGGCTTCATGGGTACCGCCAAGCGTCACTCCGTCTCCAAAATTCCAGTCTCCCCGGCATTTACGGATATCTCCGCCGTCATCACGCACCAGCTCAAATGCGATATTGCCAGGCGCATGCGTACGCGAGGGATCCGCGTTTATCGAAAATCCAAAATCATTCGATTCGTTCTCGCATCCCGACATACAGATAAGTGCCAGAAGCGTCGTTATGATGCATGCGCGCCTGTTCATGGTCTCTCCGGATTCGCCGTCTCTTGAATTGCGGCAATGTAAAATCCCATAAAGTCTACATGATCCGCTCAATTTGCAAAATACAAAAAAACCGGGTCACTGGGACCCGGTTGTGAATGACTGAATGGCTGCGGCTTACTTTTGGGTGCCGAGCAACTTCATGTTGGTCAGTGTCATCGTGCCGGAACCATTGCCAGAATTGTAACCCGAAATGCGGACGCTGATCTTGCCGCTCGCATTGGGATCGATCTTGCGGATGCTCACGTCTGATTCACTCGTTTTCACGCTGATTTCATCCGATACGAAAATCTGTGCATCCCCATCATAGAACGCCACTTTCAGCTTCTGGGGACCGACATCGCTGCGCTTCACTTTGAAGTTGAAGATCAGCGTGTCATATTTGCTCGAATCGTTCACGTTGGAAATAAACGAAACATAACGGTCATCAAATGCGGGGGCTTTTGATGTGCCCCAGGGACCGACGATCCAGCCGCCTTCTGCACTCGGTTTGGAGGTTGCCATACCGCCCTTGAGGTCGATCCTGCCGCTGTTCTTCATCGAAGCGAGGTCCGTAATCGTCCAGCTGTCGATTTCAACTTCGGTCTTGTGTACGCAGGTGCCGGTCACGACCTTGCTGCATGTATCATTGCAGCCGGGTTTACCTTCCCACTTGTAATTGCGGTCAAAGTCTTCACAGGTTTTGTATACCGCATCGCCGTCGCATTCTTCGCCGGGATCCTTGTTGTTGTTGCCACAGACATTGCCTTTGGGAATGCAGCCGTTATTAGGGTCGCACTGACGCCATTCATCTTGCGCGCAGTTGTCTGTCATCCACGTGTTGCTGACGCAAAGCTTGTAAATCTCGCCCTCGCATTTGCCTTCGTCTTCGGTCGGGCAGGGATCCGGATTGTAGCAGCCACCCTTGGTCGTGTCGCATTTCCAGTATCTGGCGTCGCAGTCTTCGGTTTTCCATTCGCCGTCTACGCAGACTTTGGCAACATCGCCATCACATTCAACTGCGCCATCCGTGCATTCCCTGCAACCCTGAATCTTGTCGGAACACATGCCGGCATCACACTGTTCATCCATGGTCTCGCAGTCATCTGTGTTGCAGATCATCGCCGTTAAATTGTCGCCGATGCAGGCTAAATCCGAACAGCCATACACCGTGTTGCACAGCTGCGCTTCCTTGATCTTGCCTGCTTTGTTCTTGTTGTTGGCGCAGTCATACTCAAATTCGGTGCCTGTGAGCTTGATCTTCGAGCCATCGCAGGTGAATGCGGCAGGAACACAATCGGCATTCTGGGCATCGCAAACAGACGCCAGTTCTGTACAATCCTGGTCGATGCATTCTTCTTCCCCGCCCTCGCCCTCGCACACGTGCAAAACGTTGTTATCACACGAGGCTTTGTATTCGATGACGCAGCCATTTGTTTCGGAGCAGGTTTTGTGGGTTAATGAACAATCTTCGCTCATCCAGGATTCCTGGACGCAGACTTTATAAACATTGCCGTCGCAAATCTGCGTGTCTTCGACGCACTTTTCCTTGGCTTCACATGCGGTCGCGTTGATGGTGCATGTTTCTGAACATGTGATCTTGCTGACGTCGTCGACGCTCGAATCTTCCGGGCATACGCGCTTGCCATCGGCAAACTTGTCGCCATCGCAGTCTTCTCCTTCGTCAAGTTCACCGTTGCCGCACTTATTGGCGGGTGCATCGGGAACACAGGCAGATGTGTTCAGAACGCAGCTGTCTGTGCACGTAATTTTGGTCACGTCGTCGATTGAAGAACCGGGGGGGCACACGCGTTTGCCTTCTGCAAACTGGTCGCCATCACAGATTTCTTCGCCTTCAAGTACGCCGTTATTGCATTCGGATGCGGCCGGCGCAGGTGCCGGTGTTTCTTTCTTCTTGGCATCGTCCGAACAGCCAAAAGCCAACAAACATGCCAAAATACTTACTGAAAAGATCTTTTTGTTCATTTTTACCTCACAAAAATCACGATTCGACGCTTTCACGCGTCTGCTAAATGCGCCATTTAGCAGATTTGTGAATAGATTTCGAGTTACAACGCTGATTTCTTTGAAAATCCGCAAAATTCATAAGATACGCCACCACATGCAGCGTCATGTGGGTATGGGAAGCGCGATCCATGAAAGCCCTTTAATTTCGGCGGTTTCGGTGATGATCATCCCGTCGATGCAACGGATGATTCTGGGGGCGGGGGAAGCGTCCCCCGCGTCGCTATCCGGCTGCGCCGGATACGCGCCTCCCCCTGCGGCGCTATCCTGCGGATACGCGCCGTTTTCCACTTCCCCGGTCTTGTCGGCCGTCATCCGGCATGCCAGTTCCTCGAACCAGCTATTCGGATTGCGGCGCTGATAACATGCAATGGCCATCGGCCACGGTGCGCGCGAAAGTCGCGGCGGCAGTCGCCGAAGTTCGCCGCATTTGTCACATATGGCATCGATTGACCCCGAAAGCGGGGATATCGGACCACAGCTGCAGCGATACCACGTCGATTGCGCAATATGGCGCAAAATCTCCAAACATGATGCGCTTGCGCGCGCTATCTCATCCGCTTCAAAATCGCTGCCGGGGATGCGCAAAAAATCGCCAACCACGGCAAGAAGCGCTTCGGAATCGATCTGTGCAGCGGTTTGTGTGGCAATCGTTTCACATGCGGATTCGATGCGCTTGAGAAGTGCTTCAGTCTCTGTCGTTGCCATCGTTCGCTCCGGTTTAAATCTAAGCCGCTTTGCGGCTCACATGCACATGATGGTGGGAAATGGCGCGCCGTATGGACACCATAGGCGCGCCGCTGCGCGTATCGGCGTATGCCGAAAGCGCAGCCACCCTCTGTTCCGCATCATAAATCACATGCGGTTAAATTTGTTTCTCAGTGTTTCACTACGATCAGACACGTCTGCTGAGATGCCTCACTGGCGTCCCATCTGGATAAAGGAAAAACCGGGGCGCTACAGGCACCCCGGGTGAATCTGCTGCTCGCAGCACGGAGTTTTTTATCGCCCAACCAGCCGGCTTTCGCGGCTCTGACGGCATACGCTCATCGTTAAATCGGCTTTGTCGCCGTCGTCAAATACGACGCGCACTTTCTCGCCATCTCGCTTCACAAAACGACCTTTGTACATCTTGTTGTTATACGGCCAGCGGCATTCCACCAAATCGCCCGCATCCCAGTCCAGCTTGTTCACGCGCTCCGAGTCTGCCGTCGCTTTGTCGCCGTCATCAAAATAGACAAGCACGACATTGCCGTCGACGCTTTGGACCGTGCCGGGATACCAAAACGCATCCTCCCAAAGCACCAAAACGCGATCTCCTTTCTCATACGCAAATGCACTTGTGGCAAAAAGTGACGCACAAATCATCATCATCAAAAATGCTGCGAATTTTTTCATAAGGCCTCTCCTTGTCAGAAAATCCAACGCTATCTTTCTAGCATGTACGCGATCGTTTTTCCACCCCGGATGATGATTATTCCTCCATCATCACTGCTTCTGCTTAAAATGCAATTTGCGAGCCAGATTTACATACATACGCCGCAGATGATGGCGATGAGACCCACCACCAGACAATATGGCGCAAACCGATGAAACCGGGCGTTCTGCAGCACGCGATTGAGCAGCACAAGGCTGGCATAGCCCACCACAGCTGCAACCATCGCCGCCAGAATGATGATAAGCACACCGCTGCTTTCGATCTCACCCAGATCGCCCAGATGAAGCACGACTGCACCCAAAATGACCGGAATCGACAGCAGAAAACTGATCTTTGCACAGTCTTTGCCCTCGATCCCAAGCAACAATGCGGTGGTGATCGTCGAACCCGAACGCGAAATCCCTGGCAATACGGCCAGACCCTGCGCCAGGCCAATCGCAATCGCCGATTTCATATTCAGTGCGCCTTCGGTGAGTTTGAAAATACCGCGTTTCTGCGAAAACCATAAAATCGCCGCGTTGCAGACGAGCAGTGCGCCGACGATGATGATATTGCGCAGCCGCGTTTCGACGATATCATTCAGACAAAGCCCTATCACGCCCGTGATAAAGGTCGCGATGATTAAATACCCGACGAACTTCAGATTCGTTTTTTCGGATTCGCCCCGGATTTCGTGGATGCATCCCATAAAAATACTGGCGATGTCGCGCCTGTAGAATGCGCAGACGCTGACCAGCGTCGCAAGATGCAGCACCAGATCGAACAGCATGCCCGCATCCACGGGCATCAATGCGTTCAGCAGCACCAGATGCCCGGAACTCGATACCGGCAAAAATTCGGTTATCCCCTGCAAAATCGCCAGCAAAAATGGCTGGATGTATTCGACAAACAGATCCATTAATCCGCTTCCTGTCCCTGACGTACCATCCAGTTATGGATGTTCTCTTTTTCGGTTTTCCACGCTTCTGCATCCAGTCGGATGGACAGGAATTTCTCGTAAAGACCGCGCATCAGACCATCGATCTCTTCGATCAGTGCCTGCCTTTCGTAGAGCTTTTCGTCCTCGGCCTTTGTCATGAGCGCAGGGATTTTCAGGCCGCTCATCGTCATCGAACTGGCTGCGAATACAAAGACCCATTCCTTTTCATCGCGCTGCACCCGCAGCTTTGCCTGCGACACAATTTTGCCCTGGCGCAGACCTTCATATGCTTCCTGGCTTTCGGCTGGTGCGCCGCCCGAAAGTACCGATTTCTCGGCCTCTGCGAGCTTCGCTTCGAGCGTCATCTGGTTGTCGATGGCGAGTGCGAGCGTCGTGTTGTCGCTCAGATAAAAAAGCGTATCGTCCATCACCGAGTGGTACCAGATCCACAGCATAAATGCTTCGCCAAAGTGTCGGGTACGCTCGATCTTTTCAAACATATCCATGGCTTAATTCTCCTCGTCGTATGCCGGAATCCACGGCTCGGCATCGACCATGGCTTCGAGCTGCTTTTCGCTCAGACCCAGGTGTTTTGCCATCAAAAACGGGTTGTCCATATTCAGGGTCAGGCCAAAAGTATCCTCAAACATTTCGGCGAATTCTTCGCACACCGCTGAAGATGTCGTCCACAGGCGCAGTTTCCGTTCCGAGATGTTCCATACGACATCGATGGTTTTCATCGTGGGCAGAATCTTGTGCTTCAGATCTGTCGTGACTTCGAGTTTGATTTTGTTTTTCTCGGCTTTTGACAATTTCGCTTTCGGTCGCAGCTTGCCTTCTTCGGTTTGTTTTTTGGCCTCTTCAGCCTCGAGTTCGGGCAAACGTTCGGCGATGGCTTTTCGCATCATCGCCTTGACCCATGCGGATGGGAGCGACCATTTATCGATGCGCATGGCGAAGACGATATACTGGTTATAAAACACCTGATCCCGCGTAAATTCTGTTGCAATGGGATCCTGTGCGGGAACCCAGCCCACCGTCCTTTCTTCTTCGCCAACCGGACTCAGCGGCTCAAAAAAGTGCCGATTCAGGCGGTTCAGGTAATCCTGATGAAAATCATCAGGTGGTTCGCCTTCAACATAAAACGTTTTAAAAGTCAGACTTCCTTCGAGAGCGCCCATAGTATTACCATATCATCGGCTGCGGGGTGCAGCGTTAGCATTGCAAACAAAAGCCCGGCGGATTTTGTCCCGGCCGGGCTTTTTGTGATTATCCTGTTGTCCGCGCACGGACGTTTGATTATTTGTTGATCAGTTTTTCGATGAACATGAAGTCGCCGTCATACTGCAGGAAGGCCACCGCGATGTAGGCGAGGATGAGGAGAATGACAATGGCGAGGATGATCATGCCCAGCTTGCTGTCGGAATCCTTTTCGGCAGGAACACTGGCTTCTGCCTTCGCGATTTCGGCTTTGGGCTCTTCTTTTTGGGGGGCGGCTTTGGCGGGTTCTTTGAGCGCTTCGGCTTTGGGCGCTTTGCGCTCGGCTGTGACATCGGCAGCGATCGAGGCCGGTTTTTCTTCGGGCTCATTCTCCATGTCGGTGCACTTGATCTTAACCTCAAGCTGAATCGGCATATCCTGGAACTGCGTCATGCTGAGTGTTTCGACGCCCATGATATCGGGGCGATAGAACCAGAATGTGACGCTGTTTACGCCGTCATTGACGCTTTCGACCGAGGCCGGTTTGAATTCCAGCTCCAGATCTTTCACGCGGCGATCGCGGCGAACATCTGCCGGCAGCATATCGATGGTGTCGAGGATGCGGTATTCGGGGTGATAATAATTCTTGAGCAGTGTGCGGATTTTTTCGACGTGTTTCTGATTGATGCTGCAGCCGTTCGTCGAGATGAAGCGAGCGAGATCGTCGAGTGAGTTCAGAATGAAGACGCGCAGATCGAGATCCTGATAGGATGCATAAAACATCGGTTTCTTTTCGGCTTTAACCTTAAAGATGGTGCAGGGACCTTCGACGCTGGCCTTGGTGATATCATCTTCCGAAACCGTGAATTCAGATTTGAGGCGATTGTAGACCACCGAACGCATGCGCAGATCGTTGTCTTCAAGCGGCTCGGCGGGGTTCTCTTCGACTGCCGGCTTTTCTTCGGCAACTTCTTCTTTCTTCTCGGGTTCGGCTTTCACTGGCTCTGCTGGTTTGGCAGCTTCCGCCGGCGCAGACGAATTCAGTGCTTCATAAGCCTTCTCGGCGGTCTTCTCGGCGCGGCTCCAGATGCGCTCCAAATCGCGCAGATTCTCTTTCTCCTTGTCGCTGTCCTTGATCTTGACGATACCGGCCAGGAATCCG
>CAMKRB010000077.1 GCA_946415045.1 uncultured Myxococcales bacterium | reverse complement strand
TTGCTGGGATCCATCACACGGCCGACGAACAACGGTGTTTTCGATTCCGACTCATAAATCACAAAGATGTAGGGGTGATCCAACGAGATATCGATGTGATCCTGACCCGGCGCAGCCTTTTCCGGCATCACGACTGCTGTTGCAGCCGCAGCTTCCACGCCGTTTTCGTCCAGACCAACAAAGGTCTTGTGATAGACTTCATCGATGTAAAGATCATTATCACTGTTCGTCATCTTCGAGAAATCAGCGGCACCTGAAAACGCATCATTCATGCCCAAAGCCTGAAGCGGCTTTTTCAACTGCACTGACGTCTTAAAGGAATAGCTCGGGAAATCCAAATTAATGACAGTATCTAAATCTGCTTTGCTGTTGTCAAAAATGACCTTAATGAGGTCACCATTGAGTGCATTCTGAACATCATTGAATTTGCCATCAGCGGGCAATACGAACAACACTTTGAAATCATCGTCACGAAGCGGCAGGCTCACAGCCTGGAACCGATTATCCGAGTCTGCCATATATTCATAATTGTCGCTGGCAAATAAACGATCGGCATCTACGCTGGATCCATCCAGTTTTTTGAACGACATCTTCTCATCGAGCTTGATGACCTCATCACGCCAGGGAGCCTTGAAATAAATGGCATTTGTAATGACTGCCATTGTGTTCACCGTAATGCTGTTTTCGGGAAGCAAGTCCTTGATGCGATCATGCGTATCGGCACTCACGATATCGTTGATATATTTGCGTGCAGCTTCGGGATCAGCCGCAAAACTGAGCTCTGTCAGACCCGCACCATAATTGACGGCGAGCACATCCAGCCAGGCATCAGACCAAGTGTACTTATCAACCGAAAAATAGAGATCGTTATTCGTCTTGATTTCAACGGCACCTTTCTCATCAAAATAGCCGGGAGCCACTTCTTTTTTGTATGCATCTTTATTTTTCGACTGAATCAGGGCATCGAGCTTATTCAGCGCCGCATGTGCATTCGCATCGAGATTCAGTGCACTGGCGATTTCACTTGCGGTATTGCCATCTGCACCGGCCCAGGTCATCGCCAGCGCAGTCTGGATGCTGAACGTCGAAATCATCGCATTGTCATCACCAATCTGATCGGCCGACTTGCGAATTAAATCAAAGTTCAAATCATACTGCCCCTTCACAAACGCATCGAGGTCTGCGGCGGCGATATTCGAATCAGCACGCGACAAAGAGGATTTAACGAGCTTAACGCCACCCTTTCCAGGATCTACGTTCTGGCTCTGAGCGCCATTACCATTACCATCACTGTCACTGCATGCACTCAGGCTGCCGGCAGCCACCCCCAGCGAAAGCGCTAACATCAAAGCTGTTTTGCAAGATTTGTTAAAAGAAGTTTTAAACGTTGAATTCGCTTTTTTCATGATAATCTCCATTTTTCACACAACCAAAACCCGGCAAAACCATTGCGCCGGGTCTCCATAAAAACACAACATGACCTGGATAGAGGCACCTCGCTTCTCTTTGTCATGCATGCGAATATGTTTTGCCAGTTGCATGCCAATTTGAAATACCGGTCAATTTTTCACCGTAATCCATTGATGTTATTGACTCAATGTCTCTTCATTCCCAGCGCCCCCCACGCAACAGCCCACCAAGGGTATGACATCGATGTCAAACGGTATGAATTGGGTGTCATAATTCGCGAAACATGTCGAATCTTGTTCTACATAATGGTTAAATAGAATCTGAGCATGCAGCTTTTGGCGCGTATCGGCGACGCACAGATCCCGTCGTCACTTCAGACAGAATACCAGATACGCAAGCCTTTTGATTTGAATAAAATTCAAACAGGGTCTGAAATCAACAAACAAATTGAAATTTTATTCTGATTTTGTGCAAAAAAAGATTTTACCCGATGTAGGTCTCTGTGGTAGGTATGTACAGAACAAGCGGATGCAGCGTTTCGTTACACCACACATCGCCATTTTCGCCGTGGACTTTGGGGTTCGGATTACTCGCACTGCCTGTGATCATCCGCAGACGCAACGGTCAAAGCCTGCGCAAATGAATGCGACCGAGGGGGTCGCGGCGTATTTCGCCATCAGGCGAAATAGCCGCGCAGGGGGAGACTTCCCCCTCCCAATCAAAACAATATTTATAAAGATGCCAGCTTATAAGGAATACGAAGATGAAAAAGATAATCATGATAACCATTGCGACGGCCTGTTTGTGCGCATGCAATGAATCGGTCAAATACACTTCCCCATGCGATACGAGTGCACCGGCAAGGTGCGTAGACGACTATCACTTTGCGAAATGCGGCACGAACGGCTATGTGACGTCCGCCTGCTGCAGCGAAGACGCGATTGCCGCAGGCACATGCAACCGTGTGTGCCTGATGAAAGAAAGCGGCGCAATATGCGAAGAAGTGTCACAATCGCACACGGTAACGCCGCCCAAACCCGAACCCGCCGAATGCGGCAACAGCATCATCGAATCGGGCGAACAGTGCGATGGCGCGATGCTGGGCGGCCATTCCTGCGCCGACCGGTATGGCAGCAACGCCAAAGGCGACGTCGGCTGTGATCCCACATCTTGCAAAGTCAAATACGACAACTGCGTTCCCGACACCGCCAACTGCGGCAACGGCGCTCTGGATGATGGCGAGGATTGCGATGGCGAGTTGTTGAGAAGCGAAGATTGCGACAGCATCATTGACGGTGCCGCCGGAACGCTCAAATGCAACGACCAATGCAGATTTGATGTGGCCGAATGCAGAGTTTCGCTGTGCGGCAACGGCATCGTCGATCCCGGAGAAGAGTGCGACACCACAGCACCGGAAAACCTGGAGTGCAACGATGTCGTGAATGCAACGCTCGGAACATTGTCGTGCAACGCACAGTGCAAACTGGATATATCCGGCTGCCAGAAGCCCAAAACCGGCGAACTGTGCGACGATGAGAAGTTCGCGGCCTGCGACGATAACGTTTTTGTGACTTGTCGTAATGGTGTGATTACGAGAACTGTCTGCGATGCCTACTTCTCAACCACATGTGTAAAACTCGATGCCGGTGACTACACAGTATCGGGATGTATCGACAATTATTTCGAATGCGACCACGTCGGGGATGTTGCCTGGCAGTGCAAACCAGACAGCGATTATATCTCTGCCGAAATGACGTGCCTCAGGGACATGACCTCCGATAAAAGCTATTGGTATTATTTCGATGGCGCCAAAGTCGAAGTATGCCCCTATTCGTGCGACATCCGCACCGGTTCCTGTGAACGTCTGGTACCCGACCAGGGCACCCGGTGCAATTCCAAAACGACCCGCGCCTATTGCGATAACAATGTTGCAGTGAACTGCACAGACAATGTGACCATGAGTTCGGTAAATGCAGAAGTCTGTGCCGACACATGCGGCGTCTTTGGTACCGGCAGCAATAGCGAAGCTGTGTGTCTGCATGCAAATGCCGCGTGCAATGCAGGCGATCCAAACAAAACGGAATGTGTGTTTTCGTATCTCGTCACGATGAAATGCGCGACAGCTGCCGGCAGCAAACAATCCGCCTACCGGCTCACGAGCACTACCTATTGCCCGAACGGTTGTGATCCCAGTACAAATCAGTGTGTCAAGCTCGACGCATCCGAAGGCACGCCATGTACAATCAGCACCAAAGACACGTGTCTGGACGGCGATGTGCTGCTGTACTGCGACAGCGATAACAAACTCGCGACACGCGCATGCAAGGTCGATGGAAAGGGCCTTTGTCTGGAAGACGATTACAGTGCCAGCTGCCACGATACCTGCTCAACCATTGGCGAAACGCGAAGCACCTGCGAGATCACCGACAGCGGAGCATATACGAAACACGAAGTCTGCGTCGAAATCGACGATCAACTCGTCTTTGAAACCGAAAGAATCGAAAACTGCGGATATTCATGCAATGCAGACAAAACCGGGTGCCACAGCTTTTCAGAACTCGAAGGCAAGCCATGTTCTTCGACTGTGTGCGATGACGAAACAATGTTGTACTGCAACAATGGAAAATATGTCGCCTACTACTGTCCAATGTATGATCAAACCTGTGCAGACACTATAGAATACGGCCCGTATTGTGTAGACAGATGTCTGAAGGATACAAATTATCAGATGTGCTACTATTCCTATGAAGATGATGTATATATTCTGGAAGGCTATGAGTGTATAACAGACAAGAATGGCAAGAAGTACGCACAAAATGTATTAGGGGATTACTGCACAGCCGGCTGCAATGAGGATGGAACCGATTGCCTGTCCGCCAACTGCCGTGTTGGCGACACAGCCACGCAATGCCAGGAGAACAGCGGTTATAGTTACGTTTTCTATTATCAATGCGTACAAGCAAGCCAGGGAACGACCAAGTGGGATTACGTCGTAAATGGCAATGAAGTGGTCTACGACATCTGCCCCGGCGCCTGCAACAGCGACAAAACCGCATGCGAAAAGACAATACCCGAGGTTGGCGATACCTGTAATCCCGCATCCTATACCGCCAAATGCTCCGGCAACTATCTCGTCAGCTGCTCGGCATCCAGGCATGTACAGGCTTATGGTTGCTCGTCTGGATACAGCTGCGTAAACAGCAGCCTGATGAACGAAGCGGTCTGCGCAAGACCCAATGCATGCACCAGTGAATATTCGTTCACAAACGTATGTTCAAATCAAAGCGGCGTCGGCCTCATGTACGAAGTTGCATGTGAAAACATCGACGGTAGATTATATCAGATCTACAATTATTTAGGTCAATGCGCTTCAAGATGCAACTCTGCCGGCACAGGTTGTGCGTACTAGATTTTCGCGGGCTATCGGCCTTTGGCCGATACGCCCTGCGTGCTCGCCTATGCGCAAGAGACGTGCTGACCGCACGTCTCTTGCGCATACGGCTCGCCAGCGGCTGGCTGTTTGGCGCGGATACTATAAGTCCCCTTGCCCCAAAGGGAGAAGGGGATTATGGAAAACATCAGAATACTGTTCAATAATCTGACCAGACATTACAACAGCTCTTACATCGCGCATCCTAATGCAAACTGCCCGGCGTATTGGCAACGACCAATAGCCGGGCACAAAGGCGCGTATGCCCGCAGGGCATAGCGCCGAAACGCAGGGCGTATCGGCGCAGCCGATAGCCCTGCAAAATGTATACGATGAATTATACCACGCGAACCTTGACGAGGCCGTCGACCTTGATGCTATTGGCATCGACGGGGGCGGAAACTTCGACGATGGCGTAGGAGATATCGCCGCGAGTCTGGGAGGCGATGGCGGTGATGCCGGGGACGGCCCTGGCGACCTGAGCAGCGAAATCGGCGTTGTTGAGTGCCGTAATCGTGAGGCGCTGTGCGGCTTTGCCGTCGGCAAGTGTGCATTTGGGGAAGTTCACCGAGTTGACGATGTTGCCGTGCTCGAGGAAATCGATGGTCTGGCGAACGGCCATGACGGCGCAGTTGTCTTCGGCTTCGGGTGTGGAGGCACCGAGGTGAGGCAGCACGATGGCTTTTTCGCAGCCCAGCAGCGCGTCATCACCGAAATCGGTCACGTAGCCGGCGACTTTGCCCGATTCGAGGGCAGCGATCATATCGGCAGAATTGACGAGGCCGCCGCGCGCGAAATTCATCACGCGGACGCCGTCTTTCATCTGGGCGATGGTTTCGGCTTTGATCGTGTTCTTGGTTTCGGGCGTCTGGGGAATGTGCAGCGTGATGTAATCGGCAACTGCATAGATATCCTTGAGATCCTTGACGATTTTGATGCCGGAGGGCAGACGTTTGGCACCTTCTTCCGACAGGAACGGATCGTAACCGATGATGTTCATGCCGAGGGCTGCGCAGTCGTTTGCGACAATCGCGCCGATGGCGCCAAGGCCGATGATGCCGAGCGTTTTGCCTTTGAGTTCGGGACCGACGAACTGAGCTTTGCCTTTTTCGACCATTTTGGGCACTTCTTCGCCATTACCCTTGAGGGTTTTGGCCCAGGCCGTACCGTTGATGATGGGACGGGCGCTGGCGAGCATGCCGAGAAGCACGAGTTCGGCAACAGCGTTGGCGTTGGCACCCGGCGTGTTGAAGACGACGATGCCTTTTTCACTGCATTTGGGAATGGGGATGTTATTCACACCGGCGCCGGCGCGGGCGACGCTCTTGAGTGCCGGCATTGTGGCGAAATCCATCTCGTGCATATCTGCCGATCGCAGAATCACGGCGTCGGCATCGGTAATCGCATCGACAAAGCCGTAGCTGTCTTTGGAGAAAAGATTGAGGCCACAGGCCGCGATTTTGTTCAGTGTATGGACTTTGAACATTATGCGTTCTCCTTGGCGAATTTATCCATAAAGGCGATGAGGGCTTTGACACCGTCGATAGACATGGCGTTATAAATGGATGCACGCATACCACCGACCAAACGGTGACCGGCGAGGTTCACAAGGCCAGCTGCTGCAGCTTCGGCAACGAATTTCTTGTTGATTGCTGTGGCTTTGTCGGGATCGGTCTCTTTGGTGAGGAACGGGATGTTCATCAGCGAGCGGCTGCCTTTATCGACCGTTGCATGATAGTAATCGCTGTTGTCGAGATAATTGTAGAGGAGTTCGGCTTTTTCGGTGTTGCGTTTGAGCATGCCTTCGGCACCGCCGTTCTCTTTTACCCAGTCCAGAACCAGGCCCATCACATAGATCGAATAGCAAGGCGGTGTATTGAACATCGAGCCATTCTTGGAATGCGTGTCATAGCGCAGCATCGTGGGAACGGTCTTGGGCAGTTCTTCGCGGATGAGGTCTTCGCGGATGATGACGAGCGTGACGCCTGCGGGAGCCAGATTCTTCTGTGCACCAGCATACAGGAGGCCGAATTTGGTCACATCCAGCGGCTCGCTCAATACGCACGACGAAATATCGGCGACGAGAGGAATATCACCGGTATCGGGGATATAGCTCCACTTGGTGCCGTAAATCGTGTTGTTCAGCGTGATATGGACATAGTCATAGTCGCCCTTGATTTCACGGATTTCGGGGATGTAGCAGCAGCCACGATCGCGCGATGATGCCACGACATCAACGGTATCGAGGAAACGTCTGGCTTCTTCGATGGCTTTCTTCGACCACACACCGGTGTCGACATAAGCGGCTTTGCCGGTCTTGTTCAGATTGAGCGGGATCATTGCAAACTGGGTGCTTGCGCCGCCCTGCAGGAACAGGACTTTATAATTGTCGGGCACGTGCATGAGTTCGCGAACTTTGGCCTCTACGCCTTCGATAATCGGCTTATAGGCATTCGAACGGTGGCTCATTTCCATCACGGACTGGCCGGTGCCATGGCAATCCAGCATTTCTTTGGCACAAATCTCCAGAACGGATTCAGGTAATGTCGAGGGACCCGCAGAAAAATTGAACACGCGACTCATGTCTGATTTTCTCCTAAAGACATGCGGCTCACATCCAGATATATCAACACCAACATCTGTTTATGAACCAGTAAAAATGAATCATCTGCATATAAGACAAAATACTGCCTTATAAAATTTGCATGTCATCAAATCAAAGCAAGCGGTTAAAGTCAAGCGGGATTTTTAACAAACCCCGCGAAATTGCTTAGGATTTTGGTTACATGTGGTCACGTGTGTGCTTTTGTGGTTGGTGTGGGATATTGTATTAAATTCAGTCGTTAGCTGTATATATGTATCAATATGAACTTTCCCGGATCCATCTGTGTTTATGGCCGAGATCAGCGAGCGGCGAGCGACGGGGCATCGTTTGTCTGACCCGGCACTTGACGCTCAATGATCTTAGCCTGCACTTCATTTGCATTTGGTGTGAAATCTATATCCATACGGTTTAAACAGAGCCATTCTATAAATAATAATACTTTAATAATGGCTCTGTTTAACGAGCGTGGATATGAAAATGCAAAGTCGTTTGCTTCACGGCTTTTAGCTTATGGCTTATGGCTTATGGTACGCCTCAGACAACTACAAGCTATAAGCCACAAGCTATAAGCCTGTACTTCCCGACATCGGGGGCGAAAGCTATATCCATACTGGTTAAACATAGCCTTAATAATACTTTTATCCCACACATGAAGAAGCGCAGATCGCCTTCATATCGTTTTGTAGGCTCGCAGTTGTGGTATTTGACTTTATGATAGTCATCCGTACACCTTCGCCGGTTCCCCCGAAGCACACGGAGATGTGTATTTGACCGATTCGTTGCATGCGCACAAACAGGTCGCTGCAACGGTTATCATGATTATCTTTTTCATCTTCGTAATCCTTATATGCATGCATCTTTATAAATATTATTGTGAGGGGGAAGTCTCCCCCTGCGCGTCTATTTCGCCTGACGGCGAAATACGCCGCGACCCCCTCGGGTGCATTCATTTGCGCAGGCTTTGACCGTTGCGTCTGCGGATGATCACAGGCAGTGCGAGTAATCCGAACCCCAAAGCCCAGGGCGAAAATGGAGACGTGCGGTGTACCGAAACGCTGCATCCGCTATCGGTATCGAGCACAGGTGTATCGGGAACTGTATAGGGGTTGCAGACATAACGTTCTGCACACTGCGGATCGTCGCAATCGACTTTGTTGTCGCCATTGTTGTCGATTTTGTCGTCGCAGATTTCGTCTTTGCACAGATTGCTGTCTGCACACTGCGGATCGTCGCAGTCAATTTTGTCGTCACCGTTGTTGTCGATTTTGTCGTCGCAGATTTCAGACTGGCAGCGGATATCACTCGCGCATGCAGCATCCTCGCAATCCTTCTTGCCATCGCCGTTGTTGTCGATGCCATCGCCGCAGATTTCGCTGTTGCACTGAATAGCATTTGCGCACCGCGGATCGTCGCAATCGACTTTGTCGTCGCCATTGTTGTCGATTTTGTCGTCGCAGATTTCGAGGCATTTGGGGTGATTACATGCGATATCGCTGCAGTCACAAATCTGGCTGTTGCATTGCACATTGTCCGCACATTTGGGATCGCCGCAATCGACCAGACCATCGCCATTGTTGTCGCGTTTGTCATCGCAGATTTCGGGTTTGCAGCGAATGTAATCGGCACATGCATCGTCGTCGCAATCGGTTTTGCCATTCTCGTCGTTATCGATCCCGTCGTCACAGATTTCGGTCTGACAAGACGGTGCATCCACGCACTGCGGATCGTCACAATCGACTTTGCCGTCACCATTGTTGTCGCTTTGATCACTGCAATGCTCGGGCTGGCAAATGATCTGGCCGCTGCACGCTGCATCCTCGCAATCCGTTTTACCGTCGGCGTTATTGTCGATTTTGTCGTCGCAGATTTCGGGCAAACACACGGGTATATGGAAACACCACGGATCATCACAGTCCATGCGGCCATCGCCGTTATCATCGATACCATCGGCACAATTGGTTTCTGGCGTATCGTCCGGCAAATCCGTCACAACACTGCGGATAAAATCGTAATGATCCGCCACAACTGTGTCACCGTTGTAAACATCCTGGCTACAATCAAGACTGCTCACGTGGCTATGAACTGCAGCGACAAAGGGAATGCCGTTTCTCCATACATATGTTGGGCCGCCGGAATCGCCTGAACACGTCGAACTATGCGCTCCATACCCCATCATCGTGAATAGGAACCCCGAATTCAGATAACGCTCCACCAGATACTGCTCACCTCCGTAATCGACGTATGACGGAATAGCTTCACTGCAGAGTTTGCTCTGTCTGGCGTTTTGGGGACAATAGGCATAGATTTTCGAAACCATCTCGTGCTTAACAGCATCATCATCGTCTACGTCATGCGTTCTGCCAAAACCGACATCATTCACAGTAATGCCTTCAACACTGTCTACTTCTTCGGCCGTGATATTCAGCGACGGCGGAATCGGAGCAATTGGCCGGATTTCGTCGATTGGCACAGGTTCTTTGAGCTTGATAATCGCAATATCGTGCTCATGCCCATCTGGTGAAACATCGCACCGATAGCCGGGATGTGGATAGAATGATTCGATCTCATAAACCTTGCGGTAATCTTTTTGGGAATGCGCAAGCAACACGCGCATCGCACGCCGCTCGAACTCCAGATCCTTGGGTACCTCGTCGAGGTTACATATACAGTGCGCAGCGGTGATAACATAATTCGGTGTGATCAGCGAAGATGAGCAGAATTGTCTGTATTTGCCGAGGTATCCGAGCATCTTTTCGCCATATAGCTCAGCGACATCGGAAGCCAGCATGGTCGTTGCCGGATGCCCATCCTCCCGAACCACGAGTCCGTTCACAATCGGATGCTTCTGAAGCGTCGTTCCTGCAATTGGAGAATTCTCCGCAGACTCCTGTGCCTGGCTGCATCCAGCCAAAAAACACAACGCCAATAGCGGATATAGCTTTTTCATAATAAAATCTCCTGTTTGAGCTTATTCAAAATACAATGATAGCCTTACTGATTCTGAACCATCCTGAGTTCATCAGTATCTTTGATTCACGCCTACCACATACGCCCACATCTGGCAAAATGTTTTTTTCATAAAACTCGAATAAAATTTCACAACCACAATTCGCCACAAATAAAGATTGAATTTTATTCAAATTAAAACGTGTATCCGATATTCAGACTAAACCCACCAACGGGATCTCCTCGTCGCCGATTGAGCAGGAACCCGTAATCAATCACAATGGGTGGAATCGTCTCGCTGATTTGCCAGCGCAGCCCCAAACCAGCTGTATATTTGAGCTCTTTCACGAACATTTCATTAAAGAACCCGCCAAAATCGTAATGCAATGGCTGGTAATCGACCAAAGAGCCCATATCGGCAAATACTGCACCATAGATACCGACAGAAGGCCAAATCGGATAGCGAAGTTCTGCTGTAAAATTGAACAATCCCTCACCACCCCAGGCTTCGTTCGTCGCAACATTGGGCGTCGATGAATTGACCAACCTCGGCCCAAGCGCCTCGTTGTCGTATCCGCGCATGTTCAGACCGCCCAGAAAATACCGATCAATCAGCGGCAAACGCGAATCCTCCGCAAGGAAACTCAGGCCCAGGCGCATGTTAAATGCCAGTGAGAAGTATTCGATAAAGGAAAATACATAGGATGCGCGAGCTTCGGGTTTGACGTAAAACCCAATGGAATCCGAATACGCCAGTTTAACTTTGGCTTCGGCATAGGCACCATACTTTGGAATGAGCGGATTATCGCGCCCATCATAGACGGCTCGCGGGGTGAGCGAAATCGTAAGCGATGAATTCTCGGGCGAGAACGGGCAATTCTGGAAGAAAGTAAAAGGATAGCAGGCATGATAGGTGCTCAGATCATCGCTCACATCAATGCCAAAAGATGAAGTTCTGGATGAGACCAGCTCGAATGCCAGTGCTGAAAACCACTTTTTGCTGATGTTCCACTGCAGCTCAACCAGCCAGCCATATTCTTCCTTGTTGGTATCGGGAATATAGCGCAAATCATAGAACAGCTGTGTCACCAGATTAAAGCCGCTCGAAGGAATAATCGGAATACTCAGCGTGAGCAGGGTAAAGAAATTCTGGTTGAACTTTTGCGTAAAAACGATCTCAGACCCCGTAAATGTACGAGCTTCGGGCATGATTAAAAAACGCAAATCCCACCCGGTTCCAAACAAATTGGC
>CAMKRB010000076.1 GCA_946415045.1 uncultured Myxococcales bacterium | reverse complement strand
GCTGAAACGACGTCCTGTCGTTACAGCGACGCCCCGCCGACGTCGTGTCGGCGGGCGGATCCTTTAGCTTATCAAGACGGCCTGTGGCCGTATGTTTTGTGACAGCATAACCTATGTGTAGGAAAGGTTTAGAATTATTGCTTGATCCACGCCAGTGTCACGCCATCCCCGCCTTCATAGTACTGCCCAGGGCGAGTCGCCAGAACGAGCGGTGAACGGCTTAGATATTGGCGAATACAGGTCTTAAGCACGCCTGTGCCGTGCCCGTGAATGATATAACACATCGCTTCTTCATTGATGCGCATGCTCTGCAAAAAGAATTCCGTTCGCTCAACTGCATCTTCGCTGGTCAGACCACGCAAATCCAGTGTATTGGTAGATATCTGCGCCATGATCGGGAGTTGTGTCGTTTCATCGACGAGCTGGCTGTTTTCGTGCTTTACCTCGATGATTCGCGCGTTTTTTATGCGCTTTTCACGGGACGTCGGTTCGGGCGTTTCTTCGACAATGGGGTGCCCCAAATCCTCAAGTTTTGCATGCACCTGCAATGCGCCAAGCCGAAGCGTCACCTGATTTCCCGAACGGGCCAGAACTGTAGCATTGCGGTGGTATTGCCTGATCTGAACCGTTTTGCCAATCACGATTTCCCGCTCGTTCATTGGAGTGAACGGCGGTGCTGTCAGATTCGTGACGGCAGTTTGTTCCTGACGAACCTCGGTTTCGATCTGCTGCATTTCGCGGTCGATTTCTTCCTGCGTTTCGGTTTGCTGGCGGAATTCGGCCGTAAATGTTTTCCGGCGCAGTTTGTTCACACGTGCGCGTATGCGGCGAATCGTTTCCTGCAGCGATTCGACATCGGATCCCAGCGATTTGGCAACCTGTGCACGCATCTTCTCCCGCAGTTCTTCAGTTTCTGCGCGGGCTTTATCGAGCTCCGCCTGCGATTGTGCCACCAGTTCCCGTGCTTCTTCCAGTCTCACTCGCTGTTTTTCGAGATCGGCAATTGCATGCTCCAGATGACTCGTTTCATGCGAATCATACTGATGCCGCGCATGCACCAGAATCTCACCCGGAAGCCCGTTTTGCTCGGCAATTTCAAATGCTGCGCTCGTTCCAGGATGGCCGGATTGCAGCAAATACGTCGGTTTCATGCGCTCAAGATCAAAGCTCACACTTGCCGACGATACCCACGGCGTTTCAAGCGCAAACGCTTTTACCGTTTCGAAATGCGTCGTCACAAAACAGGTCGCACCTTTGTCGTGCAGATACCCAATGAGTGAGAGTACCAGTGGTGAGGCATGCTCCGGATCGGTGCCGCTGAATGGTTCGTCCAGAAGATATATCGACCTGGCATCTGCCTGAGGCAGCGATTTGGCCAGACATTGCACATGCGCAGAAAAAGTCGAGATGTTCTGGGCAATCGACTGGTCATCGCCGATATCTGCATACACGCCGCGATAAACCGGAAAACACGACGATGCTCCGGCACAAATCGGAATTCCGGCTTTGATCATCAGCGCAAACAGTCCGACTGTTTTCAGATTCACCGTCTTTCCGCCCGCATTCGCACCGCTGATTACCAGCACATGCGCCGGATCGTGCAGCATGATGTCGTTCGCAACGACACGGAATTCAGGCGTCTCAAAATGCCGCAGCGCAAGCAGCGGATGGCGCGCCTGATACAGCTCAATCTCTCCGTCGCTCAAATCCGGAATATGACATCTGCAGTCCAGCGAAAACTTTGCAACCGCATCGACGCCATCCAGATAGATACAGCGTCTCGCATTGCTCAAAAAAGCCTCGCGGTGTCTGCCTACGGCTTGCGACAGCGTCTGCAGAATCCGCTGTTCTTCAGCATTTATCCCAAAATCCGAAATGCGCAGTGCATTGTTCAGTTCCACGAGCTCGGCGGGTTCTATAAAAACGGTCTGCCCCGAGGCGCTTGTCGCATGCACGATGCCATCAATTCGATTGCGGTTCGTCGCTTTTACCGGCAGCACATAGCGTCCCTCGCGCTGCGTATAATACGAATCCTGCAGCGACTCCTGAACTTCGCTGTCTGCCAGCTTTCGCTCGATTCGCGTGCGAAGGCTCTCCGCAAGACGTCTCGATCGCTCTCTCAGAACGGCCAAATCCGGTGAGGCTTCGTCCACCAGTTTTCCGTCCGAATCAAACGATGCTTTCAGCTTGCGTTCCAGATCCCGCTGCTCTTCGATGTCTTCGGCATACGCCCACAGATAGGGTGCATCCTCACGCCTCACACGATAATAATTCTTCGTCGCATGAAACGTCGACAGATTCGACGCGACCTGCAGCAATTCCTCGCCGCTCAGCACAGCGCCGCGTTCGGCGCGAAGCAAAATATCTTCGATATCGGTTATCGATATGCCTACAACCGTATCAAATTTGTCATATAAATCAATGCATTGCGCGACTTCTGAAAGCCGCCTCGCGATCAATTCCGGTTCGTCAATCTGGGGAAAATGATGGACACAGGCTGCGGTCTGCAAACTGTGACTGCGCAATGCAATGGCTTCAAGAACTTGCGGCCAGTCCAGGTTTTCGTGAAAAACCTCGCGGGACTGTGTGTCGTCTACAAATCGTTGTAGCAGCGCTTCCGGATTGATTTCCGAAAGCGCCTGGGGCGTATATCTCATCGAATTATTCTCTCGTTCACGACGCTTTCAGCGCGATATTCAGCTTCTGACGCACTGTAAAATAGTCGTCACTTATCGCCCAGATGATCAGCGATCTCAGCCGCTCATTCGGCGTTCGGGTGCTGATGGCATTCGACTCTTCGGCGAGCAGTTGCTCGATGACCGCGATTGAATTGCAGAACAAAAGGCCCGTCCGGTTCGCAAAATCTTCCACCGATTCCACAAACAGCGATGGATTAAACGCATTGCGATCGTATACATCCTTCACCAGTCCGGCCAGCACTTTGTACAATTCCGGCGTCAGCGCATTTAACAGATATTTCGATACCTGCATCTGGTTCTTGTCAAGCTCAAGGCCAAGACTGGGTTTGATCGTCTGGAATATCGCGCGAAGAACCAATTCGACATTCCGGGGACCAAGCTGAAGCAAATAAAACTCAGGGCGCATCAATAACAGCGCTTTGGCCGTCATAAACGCCAGTTCCTTGTGGCTGCGTCCCGACAAACAGTTCGGATGAATCAAAAACGATCGATTGGTAAAATAGGCATTCGTCACACCCGAATACCTGTCGCACCGATAAAGCAGCGGTACTTCCGCAAATCCCAGCGCTTCTGTCTCGTTGCGAATCGTATTGTTAAACGTCGTATCTGCCGATATGTCGATAAACGATTCCTTCTCATTTATCCGGTAAGTCGCAAAATCGTTTGAGAACAAATCACCGATAATCTTCGTGCAGTACTTCATTATCTGTACAATCGAATTGTCCAGCGAAGACGGAATGATGTGATACCACACTTCGTCCGGAATCTTCTGTGTGATTTGTATATCCTTGTCCGCGAACTTTTCGACAATCGCCCGCGCTTCTTCGTTGCTGGGATTCAGCGTATTCAGCACGCGATACGTACACAGCGATTCATCAAATCTCCCAAGCATCCGGTAGCATCGCGCCAAATCCTGCATCGCGGTCGGATGTTCCAGTGTATATGCAAGAATCTTGCGGTTTTCGATCACTGCTTTTTCCAGCGTCAATTCGTCCGATTCATACAGCTTGGCCAGAACCGTGTGAAGCCCGATATTCTTTGGCAGCAAATCGGTCGCCAGCTGATATGCTTCGCTCGCTCCCTCGATATCGTCCGCTTTCAGCATACGGTCGCCGAACTTCTTGCAAATCGCCGCTGCATAATTGATATATTCCGCTTTTCTGCTGCTTATGAGCTTGGCTATCAGAAACTTCAGCGATTCGAATTTGCCCTGCTGTTCATAGATTTCTGCAATGCGCACAAATGCATCCAGATTGGCTGGATCTATCGATAAAACCTCGCGCAGAAGCTTCACCGCGCCGTTGGTGTCTTTCAGCATCGTGCGCTCAATCCATGCCTGTTTGAGCATATATCGGATGCGTTCTGCATCGTTATTCACGCTCATTATCAGCGTCTGCACCTGCTCCACGGCCTGCGTCCAGTCGTTGGCGTGTTCCGCCAGCGCGAGCAAACGCTGGATTGCAGCGACACTGTCAATCTTCTCATTCAGCGCCTCAGCGTAATATTTTGCTGCGTCAGATTCACTCCCGCAATTCACCAGATAGTGGTCTCCAATGCCGATGAACAGGCCCGCTCGCGTATCGGGCGAGCTCATCTTGCCTCGCAGTTCATCACACAAATTGCGGATATCCGTACCCTCGTCCGCCGCCTTTTGCAGCAGCGCCGCAATCCGGTTGCCGTCCTCAGCCGCGATGTCTGTCGAAGCAAGCGCCGCATTGCTCTCGGCATATGCATGCGACAGGGTTTTGAAAATATGACCCGAAAGGCTCGGCTTAATCTGCGCGCGATGAAATGTCAGAAATTCCACCAGAATGCACGCGTCGACTGCTTCCGGCGCCTTCTGAAGCTCCAGCCGGAACGCCTCAAATGCCGCCTGCGCGTCGCGGGGATCATATTCCTGCGCCAGATTGCTGCTCTCCAATAAATTGTCCAACGATTTCAGCCACTGGGACGCCAGTGCCTGTTCGATGATATTTTGATTCTCCATACTCAGCATGTCGTTATCACCCTTCGTATCCGGCCGTTCTGCCGCAATGACGCCAAGTTAAAACAAACGCGCAGCCCACTTTTGCACACGCACCATACTCCTGCAGGAATTCCGCAAAAGCCAAACTGCATATTTCTACGCATTGTGCGACGTTGCGTAAAGAAAAATGCGTGCTTTTAGAGTGGATTCATTGTAACACATACCGGCATGTGCCTTTGGGGGAATGGCTCGCCTATCCGTGCTGCGCACGGATACGGCTCGCCGGCGTCGCTATGGCCTGCGTCCATACGCGCCGCCTTGATTTCATCACGCCGTGTCCCGGCGATTACATAGTTTCAAGTAATGGTTGAAGACTTTATACATCCTGTTTATCTGTGGTACACCAAAGCCCTGCACGATAAAGCCGTCGTTTGCGATGACCTGGTTCAGAACGAAAAAATGCGCCAGGATGCTTTGCTGCATCTCATTATTCGCATCATCTTCATCTGGTTTCTCAAGGAATGCGGATGGATCAAGTCGAATATCATCAAAAAGGAATCCGACCGGCCGCTCGATAATGGACCCGCTTTTCAACGCACGAATGTCTTCTTCCGAAGCGTTTTGCAAAAAATGCTCTCTCATGTGCTCGGACAGCAGCTGGATCCTGCAAACAGCCGTATCACATGGCTCTCCAACATCATTTCGCTCGACGCCGGCATCGATTCTGATATTCACATCCTCTCGCTGCCCGATGATTTGTTGTGGAGCAATGACTCCCATCAGCCCGGGTTGTTCGATATCCTTGAACAGTACACATTTACGCTGAATGAGCAGGGCGAATGTGACGAGAATACCCTGACTCCCGAACGTCTCGGCACGGTGTTCGAACATCTGCTCGCTGTCTATTCACAAACCGAGGATACGCGGCGTAAAACCGGCAGTTACTACACGCCATCCGCTGTGGTGGATGCCATGGTCGTCTCATCGTTTGCCTCTGTTTTGGCCGGTCGTCATCCCGATATCCCCGAACCGCTCATCCGGCGGCTGTGCCGCGAAACTGTGTGCCCTCGCGAACTCGAACGTCCGCAATGTGCTGCGATTCTCCAGACGCTCGATAAGCTCACAATCTGGGATCCTTCCTGCGGATGCGGTGCATTTCCGCTTGGAACGCTCAGGTTTATGGTCGCGTTGTATCGCAAACTCGGCAGCACGTTGTCCGGATTTGCTCTAAAACGACGAATCATAGCCAACAATCTGTATGGTGCCGATATCCAGCCTCTGGCTATCGAAATCACAAAGCTGCGCTTCATTTTGTCGCTGATTTCTTCCCTCGACCCCGACGAAACCAAACCCAATGCCGGATTGCCCGATTTGCCGCACCTCACGTTTCACTTCGTTTGTGCCGATACGACGATGAAACTCCCGGAAGCAGACGTACTGGAACAATCCGACATCTTTGGCGCACACATACGATCGCTGCGGAACAGACTGCAGTCAATGCGGCGAGCTCAGGCCGTTGCGCTTTCGGCCGATCCCGATGATGCCAGACTCGATGCCGATTATCGGGCTGAATTGCTGGCATCCGGCAGCGGCGCTTCGATCGTCGATAAAAAGGCCGCCAAATGGGATCCCTATTGCTCCGACTGCATTGCGGATTTCTTCGATCCCCTGTGGATGTATGGACTCGCTCCCGATGCCGATGGACGTGTCTTCGATCTGGTGATTGGCAATCCGCCTTACGGCACCGATATCTCTGCCGCCAATAAGTCCCTCTATAAACAAACCTATAAATTGCTCGAAAAACGCTATGATATTTATATGGTTTTTTACGAGCGCGGATTCGATTTGTGCAAAGATACCCTGTGCTATATCACCCCAGACAAGTGGCTTTCCAAATCATTCGCTTCAAAATTCCGTGAACAGCTGATGATGCCGCATCTGTCCGAAATGATACATCTTGGCCAGAACGCTTTCTACAGCGTCATCGTTGATGCTGTCATCTCGATCTTTAAAAGACAGAAAAAAGATACGATCGATTTGTACAAATATCGCAAATGCGGAAATCATGTTCTGGTTTGTCACGTGGATAAAAACGAAGTGCATAAGCCCTATCTTCTCGATCCCTATTTCAGTGAAGATGGCGATGGTTTTAAGAAACTTGACAAACTGCCCAATCGTCTTGGCAATTTCTGCAAATGTGAATATGCAATGGCAAATCCAAAAGATGCGTACACATTGCGCGATTTGCTCGACGAATCCAGGGATGTTGTGACGAATGATTACCTCAAAGTTGTGAACACCGGGACGATCGGTAAGTATATTTCCAGATGGGGAACCAAACCCATGAAATACTTAAAGCATAAGTTCGATCGCCCCATCGTTTCAAAACAGCTGATAAAAGATAGTTTCGGACAGACGTTCCTCGATCGCATGTGCTCTCCAAAAATTCTCATCAAAGGCTTGAATTTGCTGGATGCATGCGTCGATATTCCGGGCAGCACGATGTCTACAGTCGCCACTCTGATGATTCGTACAAATTCGCTCAGCCTGCTCAATGTCGTTTCGATGATTCTCAATTCACAGCTCATCACCGATTACCTCAAATCCAAATATATCACCAGCAGCTATTGCGGTGGTCTCGAATTCACGCTTGATATGATTAACGATATTCCTGTGCCCGATTTGGATGAGGTATGCATGGACAGCGCCCTCATGATTGAAATCGACTGCCTGATGTATAGTCTTCCGGATACATGGAAAAGATGCAGACTCGAAAGCATCGTCCGCAGCATCTATCACATCGATGATTAGACGAAACATGAATCGTTCTGCTTATTATCACTATTTCCTCGCCTGTATCGTGCTGGGATTGTGGTGCTTTTTTGCGCTTTCTGCATGCTCACCAAAAAACGAGGAATCTCAACAATCTGAATCCAAACCGGCTGAACAAACGGAGGCATCCGCCGAAACCACCACATCCGCCGAAACAACCGCATCCGCCGAAACAATCGCAGCCGCCGATACCACCGCATCCGCCGATACCACCGCAGCCGCCGATACCACCGCAGCCGCCGATACCACCGCAGCCGCCGATACCACCGCACCCGCCGAGGCAAATGATGTTCAGCCTGCGGATGGCAGTCTGGAACAGTTAAAACGGGATGCCGAAGCCAATCCCGGCGATGCATCCAGGATTACCCGGTATTTCGAAGCATTGCTCGATAATGGCCGTCCTGCCGATGCCAGGCAGTTTTATCGGACGCTCTCGTATGAGATGCGAGCTTTACCTCAGGTTCGCACGTTATTTTACCGGACATTCGAACTGGATGATCAATTCCCGAAGGAAGCTCAGACGGTTTCCGGCAAAGACATCGACGATATTTCCCCTCTTGGCGGCGGTACGACGCTCACTTTCAAATTCATCAAGGATGGCAATAAGATCGGGGCTTTCAAACCGCATCAAAAACGGCGTAATTCAAACTATCGTTCTGAAATCGCATCCTGGCGCTTGTGTGAAATGCTGCAATGCGATTTTCGCATTCCCCGCAACCGGATGGTGCGCGTCGAAAAGAAAGAATTCAACAGGCTTTATAACCTGTCTAAATCATCAAACCGGGAATCCTATCGAAAAGGATTTGATGACCTGATTTGGACGGTTTTGTCGCACAGCAGCTATGTCTACGGCACACTTAAAGACTGGGTGCCGGATTTCACGAGTTTTCCCATTGAATTTGTTGACATGTGGCGCAATTGGGTCGGACAGGCCAACTATATGGATTCTTTCCCGGAGCTCAAGGATGCGCTTGCGCCAATAAAGAAGCACGACAATATCCGCAGTTATTACGATGCGCTTATGGCTCAGGCCGCCGATTTGACCACAAAAGAGCTCGCCAGCCAGATCTCGCAGATGCTCACTTTCGACTATCTCATCGGAAACTGGGACAGATTCTCGATTTTGATCAACCAGCGCGGACGCAATTGCCAGTTCAAGGATGGTCATCTCGTGTCGATTGATAACGGCGCATCGTTCGTCAAAGTCGACATGAAATACATCGTCGTCCGATTCAATTATATCGAGCGCTTTAACCGCAGATTTGTCGAAGAAATCCGCATGCTCGACAAGGAGGAGACTTTCAGAATTCTCTTTCCGTCCCAGAGCAAGCTCGATCGCTCCAACTTTTCGGAATTCTGGGATCGCAGAACCCAGGTGCTTGAGCGCATCGATGCCTTGTGCGCTGAGTATGGCGAAGATAAGGTCCTGTCGCTGTAGGTCGTTACAGAACCGGGGCGTTGCGGGCGCGCCCGCACGGGGGGTAGGCGCGTATTTGCGCGAGCAAATAGCGCCGCAGGGGGGCTTGCCCCCCTCACAGAAAACACCTCACAGTATCATGCGGATGGTTTTGAGATCTGTCCCGACGCCGAGCGGTCCTGTGGCGCTGTCGTTTACAAATACTTCGCACAGGACGGGATTTAAACGGTACTGGCGGCACAGCTGTCTGTGCATCGCGTTCAGCGAGGACCGCGATATCCGGCGATGGTTGATGCTGAACAGAATCACGGCGTTTGGGGCGGCTGCCTGAATGCACGATTCCAATAGTTTGCCCAGATCTTTTTCGAGAGAGAACACGATTTTGTTAAATCGCCCAAAACTGGGGGGATCGCAGATAATTGTATCGAACCGGATGTGATTTTTTGCGCATCTGTCCAAATATTTCAGGACATCCTGGTGGATAAACTGGTGGCAGCCGGGGTCGATGCCGTTGAGATCAAAGTTGTGTCTGCCTTTGTTCAGGGCAGCCGGGGCCGCGTCAATGCTTGTTGTTTCGGTTACTTCGGGCGATTTTGCTGCGCATATCGAAAACGCACATGTGTAGGCGAACAGATTCAACACGCGTCCGTGTGCATGCTGCATCACCCATTTGCGGTTTTCGCGCTGGTCGAGATACAGACCGGTCGCATTGCCGCTGAAATCAAATGCATACAGATTGCCGTGCTCTGTGGCGTTTACCGGTTCGGGAATATGCGAAAATGCCTGTTCAAAGCGGTCGCACGCGTGGCTAGAAGCCGGCGATTTGTGTACGTGATAGCTCACGTCTGTGCAGCCATAGAATGCTTTGGCCTGATCGAAGAGGATGCGCAGCGACGTCTCGTCCCAGAGCGATTTTCCTGCAGGTTCCAGGTGGCGGACCAACAGAACTGAAGCGACTTTTTCAAGGATGATTTCGGGAATCCCGCTGTGTTGCGGCACGATCAGGCGGATGGCTTCGTTTGGGGGAATTTGGTGCACATCCGCATGAGACAGAATGGAGGCCAGCAGTGTATCCAGATTGGCGGAGAATTCGGCAGGAAGGTTTGCGGTGAGGCGCGGCAGTTCGCGAATATCGTAACACTGCAGTGAATGGGCGTGCAGATACAGGCGCGAGGCATGATCGCCGCCGCCATATCTGGAATCTCCCAGAATCGGGCATCCCGCAAGTGCGCATTGCACGCGCAGCTGATGGGTAATCCCCGTGAGCAGCTCCAGTTTCAACAGCGAGAAAGGTCCGATGGTGCGTTCGCATTTGAAGTTGCAGATGGCCTGTTTGCCGTCGGGGGATTCAACGGTTTCGCCGCCCGCATGCTTTAAAAAGTGCTTCCATTGTCCCGAATCCTGCGCCGGACGCCCGCACACGACGGCGTAATAAATTTTCGACAGCCGTCGGTTTTCGAACGCCGATGCAAGTTTTTTGGCGCCCGCAGGAGATTTGGAAAAGACGATGATACCACTGGTTTCGGCGTCAAGTCGCTGGTGGACGCCGATCTTTTGACCCAGTTGTTTCGCGAGCATTTCGACGAGCCCGGGATGATCGGGATCGGGTGCATGCGTCGAAATGCCGGATGGTTTGAAGACTGCGACGATGTCGTCGTTCTGAAAAATGATATCGACTGGCTTGTACAATCTGCCAAATCCTAGAAATCTTCAAAGTTTTCGCCGATATCAACCGTCGCATCCTCGCCACGGATCAAGTCGGTGCTGTCAAGAGACGAGAGATCGCAAGGCTTCCAGCTCGAAAGATGATCGTCCAGATCCTTTTCGCGGTACTGAATCGGGCGATAGCCTCGATGGATGAGCTGCTGTAAAAATCGCGAAAACAGCGATTCGACACTCGTATCGTCAAAAACCTTGAAATGAATAATCGGCTGATAAACCGTGCGCGCAAATGCCTCTCCGAGCAGCTTGCGTTTTCCGCGTGCGCCGCGAACAACCGTCAGCAAAAGCGTGATGCGTTCGGTGCCGGAAATCACATGCGGTGCGATGTACTCAACTTCGATTTCTTTAAGTTCCAGATCCAGATACGCCATGGCAAATCCATTTAAAACTGTCTGTAAATTATCCCGTTTTTGCGAGATACAAAACAGATTCCGTATATCAAATTCGCTTGTTTTAAGCAAGTCCGGATAATGCTTTGTTGCGGCTTCGGCTTTGGTGCCTGCGCTCTGTCGCTATGGCTGTGCCATTTTTTTTAGGCTATGTTTAATCAGTGTGGATATAGCGTTACCCCGACATGTGTGTGATATTGGCGAAGAGCGCCGAGCATCGAGCGTCGAGTTTGCCAGTGAGCACTCGTGGCTCATTGCTCATCGCTCGTGGCCGCAAAGCAGACAACCAGACTTTTTCATATCCACGATCGTTAAACTGAGCTTTTTTTATGGACATAGTTGCCGCTTGTGATAGAAAGCCACAAAAGTCAATCATGCGCAGGCAATACTGATAAAGCAAGCGTGCTCTGATTGTTAACCAGTGTATTGAGGTGCAACATGAAACTGTCATCTTTTTTACGGTTTGCCGGTTTTGGCTTAAAAACCATTCTTTTCAAAAAAAAGGATCCGATTCTAGGCACAGTCATTGTAACGGATAAATGCAATCTGAAGTGTAAGCACTGTTCTGTGAATAACAAAACCGCCGTGGTGCATCCTTATGCGCAAATCAGGCGAGAGATGCAGCAGCTTTATGATATGGGAATCCGTATCTTGTTCTTCTGCGGCGGAGAGACGTTCCTGTGGCGCGATGGTGATAAAAACCTGCGGCAGCTTGTGATTGAG
>CAMKRB010000075.1 GCA_946415045.1 uncultured Myxococcales bacterium | reverse complement strand
AGCACTCGTG
Organism: uncultured Myxococcales bacterium; assembly: GCA_946415045.1. Lineage (GTDB taxonomy): Bacteria > Myxococcota_A > Bradymonadia > UBA4248 > UBA4248 > UBA4248. The sequence goes on along the minus strand of CAMKRB010000075.1, from coordinate 11,759 downwards.
GCTCATTGCTCATCGCTCGTGGCAGCAAAGCAGACAGCCTTATTTTTTCTTGAGATTTGCGATTTCTTCGCGCATGTCGTCGAGAATGCCGTCGATACCTTTTTCACCAATCTTTTTGTCATATTTTTTCTGATAGGTCTTGGTGATGCTGGCGCCGTCGAGCAGCATATCATAGACTTCCCAGTGACCATCGACTGAATGCAGTACGGTTTCGATTTCGGTTTCGACGTCTTTTTGACGGGTGAAGCACGAGACGGTGGCAGAAGTCTTTGTTTTTACAACGCGATCCCATTCGACTTTGTAATCGTCTTTGAACGACTTATCCGACAGTCGTTTGAGGTAGGTGAGTTCGAGCAGTTCGCGGAACAGGGCTTTGAATTCCTTTTGTTTGCTGGCTTCAATTGACGGCCAGCGTTTGCCCATGCTGCGTTCGGCCAGTTGATCGTAATCGACGAGTGCATCGACCAAAGCCTTAATCTGCGCATCGCGGCTGTCGCCGGCTTTCAGACCGTTCAAACGGAGGGCTTCTTTATACTGAGCCTTGGCAAATGCCATAGGTTCGGGCAGTTGTGAATAATCGAGAACTGCTGTGGGTTTGGGCACATCCTGTGCGGCAGCTGCAGGCTGCGCATCCTGTGCCATCGCGTGTGCGGGAACAGCCATCATGGCCAGCATAAACAAAGCAGATTTCAATAAATTCTTTTTCATATCAGCCCCCTCGCTTCAAGTGGGTAATGGTAATTGAATCAGACCGATTGGGCATCGTGTGGATGCCATTTTGTCTGTCACAGTATACAGGCAATGCGTGTGCCAAAAAAGCATAATTTAGGTTATCGGGTACAAAAACTTTTGGTATGGCGATGATTGGAAAATAGCTGTCAATTAGTAATGGTGTGGATTTGCGGCGCGTATTGGCGGCAGCCGATAGCGCCGCAGGCCGTGCGTATCGGTCGCAGACCGATAGCACGGCGCAGATAAAACGAGAAAGACAATATCGAAAATTCGACAAAAATTTATTCTGTGCCAAAGTAGGACCGTTGAGCGTTTTTTCGGTTAGGAGAGAACGATGGCCAAGGGCAAATTATTACTGGGATTGGATATTGGATCGAGCAGTGCAAAGCTTTGTCTGCTCAAAGATGGACGCAACGGCTACGAGATTGATCGCGTGGATCGCGAGGTATTTCCGTTTGCTGCGATTGTGGATGGATCGATTTTGGATCGTTCGAGCGTGAGCAGGGTGATCCAGACGCTGGTTGCTCGCAACAAGATCAAGCAGAAGCAATGCGCGATTGCGATTTCGGGATACAGCGTGATTGTGAAGCGTCTGCGACTGGCGAATATGACGGATGACGAGCTGGCGGATAACATTCGTTGGGAAGTTGAGCAGCATATTCCGTACAATTTTGATGAGGTCGTGTTTGACACGGTCGTACTTGGCCGCAACGAGATGCAGAATTCGATGGACATTCTGCTGGTCGCGAGCAAGCGCGAGGTGGTGAACGACTACATTTCGGTGGTGAAGGAAGCTGGTCTGGATGTGAAAGTCGTCGATGTGGCGAGTTTTGCCATACAGAACATGGTGGAGACGGTTTATGGCGAACCGAACCAGGGGCTGTGCACAGGGATTATCAACATCGGTGCGTCAGTGACATCGATGAGCATGCTCACGGGAGGGATAACGACATTTACGCGAGACATCACGATGGGCGGCAACCAGATAACCGAAGAAATACAGAAGAAGCTTGGTATTACGCGAGATGAGGCTGAGGCGTACAAGACCGGAGCGACGACCGAGAACAGTGCCGTGATTCCGCGCGAGGTTGAGGAGATCACGTGCCAGATGAGCGAGCAGATTGCGACAGAGATCAAGCGATCGCTGGCATTTTTCTATGAGAATTCAGGTCGAGACAAGGTCGACGAGCTGATCCTTTGCGGCGGTGTATTGAAGAATATGTCGACGCTGAAAGTGATCCAGCGAGTGCTTGGCGACAACAATATCAAGATAGCGAATCCGTTTGAGCGGATGGGATTCAATCAGAAGCTGTATTCAGCGGATTCGCTGGAGAATCTGGCGCTTGAGTCGGCAGTATCTGTAGGACTTGCTCTTCGACGCAGTGTTGAAGATGCCGGATAAGGGGATAAGCGATGATTATACGCATCAATTTACATCCAGATAAGAAGCCAAAAGCAAAATCCAATCCGGCTGGTAAGATTCTGGTGATTGCCATATTGCTGGCGGCGGCTATTGTTGGCGGGTTCTTTTATCAGGCCAGTACGATAGATGCTCGCACGAAAGCGACGAAGGCAGAGATCACCAAGCTGCAGGGTCAGATCGAAACGATCAAAAAGCGAGTGGCGGATGTGGCTTCGATTAAGAAGACGATTGAGGAGCTGCGCACGCGCGAGCTGGTGCTGGCACAATTGACGAGTATCCGTCAGGGACCGCAGTTCATTTTGAACGAGATTGCCCGGGTTCTGACCAATCCGCGCGATATCGTTGCGCGCCGTGAAGCGACCGAGAAGGGCTGGCTTTTGGCATGGGAACCCGACAACATCATGCTCAAGTCTTTTAAGGATATTGGAAACAGCAATATCCAGATCGAAGGACAGGCGCGGACGATGGACGACGTCAAGGAGTTCTGGACGCGGTTCAAATCCAGTCCGATGTTTCGAAATGTCAAGCTGGTTGAGATTACACAGGGACGCGACAGTTCGATTGGCGAAAACACCCAGAATTTCATCTTTACGGCGAATGCCAATTTCAACTACCAGACGCACGAAGGTCTGGAGGTTGTGAAAATGCTGAGTTCGGATGATGATGAGAGCAAAGCTGCCAATACGGCTGGTGCTGCAGAGAAAACCGGGGAGTAAACGATATGGCAGACATCAAGTCATTAAATAATCAAAGTGTGCCGCCTCAGGTTCTGATTGCCCTGGCTGTTATCATTATCATTGCGGCTGCAGCATTTGGATACATGGGGCTCTATGATCCTGCAGTATCGGATTTGCAGAAGGCGCAGAAGAATTTACAGACAAAGGCAAATGAACTGGACGAGCTGCAGCAGCAGGAAGCGGAATTTCTGGAGTATCAGAAAGAAAGCGATCGTCTGACGGCACGTCTGGACGGGCTCAAGTCCAAAATTCCTTCGTCAGCTGCTGAACTCGATCATTTTTTGGGCAGCATCAATCAGCGTGCGCGTTCATCCAAGATTGCCAAATGGACGTTGTTCAAGCAGGACGGCAATATTCACAGGGGCGAGGTGGATGCGATTCCCATCCGCATGGAATTCATTTCGACCTATGAAGCTGCGCTCCAGTTTTTCTGGGAACTTGCCAGTATGGGCGATGGTCTGAAAGATACCAACCGCGAGCAGCTCATCAATATCCACGATGTGACTGTGGTGCGCGAATCTGCAAGAAAAGAAGATACTGCGACTATGGTCAAGGTTTTCTGTGTTGCAGAGACCTATCTGTATACTGGGAACATTTCTCAGCCTGATGCCAAGAAGGGGAAGAAGAAATGAGCCGTACACCTTTGTTAATTACTTGCCTGTTTTTTTCGCTTTCGGCTTCGGGTCTGATGTCAGGCTGTACGCCCGAAACGGATGTGAAAGTGACCAGGGTTAAGAAGACGAGCGATGTGAAGAGCAAGCGCACGAGTTTCGATCGCGCAAAGCTCGAAATGACATCGGATAACTGGAAACCGATTGTTGCAGATGAGCAGTCGATTCAGATTCGCAATCCGTTCAGGGGATTTTCGGACACGATAGTCGCCGAAAAGATGATGAAGCAGCAGGTTCAGGAAGAGGTTGGAACTACGGAACTGCAGCTGCCCGAGCAATTGTACAACACCAAGGATTACCGTGTGGTTGGCGTGATTACGGGTACAGCGGATCCCAAGGTTTATGTCGTCGATCCTGCCGGCAATCGCTTTGTGCTGAGACGCGGTTCGCTTATTGGCAACAATAATGGCAGTATCTCAAGCATTCGCAGAGAGGGCGTCGAAGTATACGAACGTGTTGGAGACAAGGGACAATACGTCGAACTGCCTTTGTATGAAAAGAACTCAGGTGGCCGTTCTGGTCAGAACAATATCCAGCTCACCCTGCAATAGTTTGCAAGGAGTATCATCATGAAGAAGTCATCCAAAATTAAAAATGCAGCTCTGTTGAGTGCGGCGTTTTGTATATGCAATGCAGTCGCATGGGACGGCACACCGGTACGTCAGGACAACAGTGTGACCAGCCTGAATTATGCGCAGGAGAGCTCACGGACGCTTATTGAAATCGGCGTTCAGTCTGATCCGACGTTTTCGGTTTATTCACTCAAGAATCCCGAACGCGTGGTGGTCGAGATTCTGGACTGTGGTTCGAATGATCGCGTGATGCCCGTGCAGGTACGCAATGGTGTGATCGATACTGCGGCGATTAGTGTGTCGCAGGCCAACGATTACAGCACCTGTCGCGTCATCCTTGGTCTTGAGCACGAGACGACCTATTCGGTCGATTCGAATGAAAAAACGATCACGATCGCAGTGAACGGCAAGCCCGAACAGAGCACCACAGAGCTTGCTGCGGCATACGAATCGATGAAGCAGTCGAGGGAAGAGGCGCTTGCTCAGGCGCGGGCAATTGCGGCTCGCGAACAGGCGCAGACCGTCGCAGAACGTGATCGTGCGAATGCAGCTTTGGCGCAGCTTGAAGCAAGCTATGCCGAAGCCCAGCGCAAACTGGCGGTTGCGGAATCGCAGCGCGATGCAGCTCTGAATTCTGCTCAGAAATCCGAATCGGATAAAACGGCCGAACTCGCACGTGTCCAGTCAGAACTCGCCAAAGCCCAGAGCGAAGCCAAATCGCTTGAGGCTGCAAGAAATCAGGCGCTGGCAAGAGCACAACAGGCTGAATTACAGCTTTCGGCAAGTCAGGCACAGGCCGCACAGAATCAGGCGAATTCACAGGCTCAGCTCGAAGCCGAACGCGATCGTGCGAACGCCGCATTGGCAAAGCTCGAAGCCAGCTATGCCGAGGCACAGCAAAAACTCGCGATTGCTGAATCACAGCGCGATGCTGCTTTGAATTCCGCTCAGAAATCTGAATCGGATAAAACTGCTGAACTCGCACGTGTTCAGTCGGAACTCGCCAAGGCACAGAGCGAGGCCAGAACGCTTGAAGCTGCAAGAAATCAGGCACTGGCAAGAGCTCAGAATGCCGAATCACAGCTTTCTGCAAACCAGGCACAGGCTGCACAGAATCTGGCAAAATCACAGGCTCAGCTCGAAGCCGAACGCGATCGTGCAAACGCCGCATTGGCAAAGCTCGAAGCCAGCTATGCCGAAGCACAGCAGAAACTCGCAGTTGCCGAATCACAGCGCGATGCCGCTTTGAATTCCGCTCAGAAATCTGAATCGGATAAAACTGCTGAACTCGCTCGTGTCCAGTCGGAACTCGCCAAGGCGCAGAGCGAGGCCAGAACGCTTGAAGCTGCAAGAAATCAGGCGTTGGCAAGAGCTCAGAATGCCGAATCACAGCTTTCTGCAAATCAGGCGCAGGCTGCACAGAATCTGGCGAATTCACAGGCCCAGCTCGCGAATTCACAGGCCCAGCTCGCGAATTCACAGGCCCAGCTCGAAGCCGAACGCGATCGTGCGAACGCCGCATTGGCAAAGCTCGAAGCCAGCTATGCCGAGGCACAGCAAAAACTCGCGATTGCTGAATCACAGCGCGATGCTGCTTTGAATTCCGCTCAGAAATCTGAATCGGATAAAACTGCTGAACTCGCACGTGTTCAGTCGGAACTCGCCAAGGCACAGAGCGAGGCCAGAACGCTTGAAGCTGCAAGAAATCAGGCACTGGCAAGAGCTCAGAATGCCGAATCACAGCTTTCTGCAAACCAGGCACAGGCTGCACAGAATCTGGCAAATTCACAGGCCCAGCTAGAGGCCGAACGCGATCGTGCGAATGCTGCATTGGCAAAGCTCGAAGCCAGCTATGCCGAAGCCCAGCAGAGACTTGCAGTTGCGGAATCGCAGCGCGATGCCGCTTTGAATTCCGCGCAGAAATCCGAGTCGCATTCGACAGCCGAACTCGCACGCGTTCAGTCGGAACTCGCCAAAGCCCAGAGCGAAGCCAGAACACTTGAAGCAGCAAGAAATCAGGCACTGGCAAGAGCGCAGCAAGCTGAATCTGAGCTTTCAAACAGTCAGAATCTGGTCGCTCAGAATCATGCGAAAATCGCGCAGCTCGAAGCCGATAACGCCAATGCAAATCAACGTGCCAATGCACTCGCGCAGAATTATTCAGAACTTGCCAGCGAAAACGCCGATCTGCTCCGGAAACTTGCTCAGCAAAATGCCGAAATGGAGCGTTTGAATAAGGAAGTGCTGGCCGGTGGTGCTGCACGCGAAAAACTTAAAAAACTGGATGCTCAGAATGCAGAAAACGCGGCTCAGATTGCCGAGTTGAAAGCACAGGCACGCCAGGGCAGACATGCACTCGCAGAACTCGACAAGCTCAAGGCTGAGAATGCACAGCTTCAGGCTAAAGCTGATAAATTGCAGGCTCAAACCACTGTGATGGCTGCAACAACTGCCGGAAATGCACAGCAACCCGCAGTGGCTGCGATTGTTTCGACGGTTCCGCCAATCGATCAATCGGTTGCGACGACGACAGTTGCACAGAATCCTACGGTTGCCCCGCTGGATAGACAAGCTGCTGCAATGGCCAGCATCAAGGATATTCAGTTCCGCAATAATCCCGACAATAATGGCATGCAGGTGGTCGTCAAACTGTCGGCACCCGTTGATAAAGTCGAGAGCCAGGACATCGGATCACAAAAGAGCATGCTAAGAATCGCAAATGCTGTTTTGCCCGATAATTTCAACAAGAAATACGATACATCCGCATTTAACCAGGGTGTTCGGTTTGTCGATTCGATGCAGGGAGACGGTGGCATTGAACTGATTGCACAGTCTTCGTCCAGAACCGTGGATGCGATTGAACAGAATGGCGATACCATTATCTGGAATATTAAACCGTTGCGTGATTTGGATTTCACAGCGCCGGTCGACAGACGTCAGCAGGCAATGGTTACGGCCGCAGAACCCAGTGGATCGTCTTCGACGATGGCCTATGGTGCCGATGCATTAAAGAATACGCCGCTTGCCAAGCGCAAGATTACAATCGATATTCACGATGCCGATATCAACGATTTGCTCCGTCTGCTTTCGGACGAAATCAACACAAGCATTGTGGTGAGCCCCGATGTGAAAGGCAACGTGACGCTGTCACTCAAGAGCGTACCGCTCGATCAGGCGATGAATATCATTCTGCGCATGCACGATCTGGGCATGCGGTATGAAGGCAATGTGATTTGGATTGCCAAAGCGCAGCAGTTCCGCGAAGAAGAGGAGCGAGCACTCAAAGCAGCCGAAGTCCGTGAAAAACTCGAACCGCTTGAAGTTCGCCTCATTCCTGTAAACTATGCGACCGCCAGCCAGCTCAGCTCCAATATCCAGGCAATGCTGAGCAGCCGTGGTACAATCAATATCGACGAAAGAACGAACACACTCATCCTCAAGGACGTCGCTGCAAATCTGGATGCTGCTGAAATCCTGGTCAACAATCTCGATACGCAGACGCCGCAGATCCTCATCGAAGCCCGTATCGTTGAAACGCAGGCCAACTTTACAAAAGAAATCGGTATCCAGTGGGGTGGTGATGGCGTTGCAAGTGCAGCTACGGGCAATGCAACCGGCATCGTGTTCCCGTCAAGCATCGGTATTGCGGGTGGTTCGACGAGTGAAAATAATGCAGGTACATCTGCAACCCCGAACTTTGCGGTCAATCTTCCCGCTGCAGTCGGTACCGGACAAGGTGGCGCGATCGGCATGTCGCTGGGTTCAATCGGCGGTGCCATCAATCTCAACATCCGCCTGAGTGCGCTCGAATCCAAGGGTTTCCTCAAGATCGTTTCCTCGCCTCGCATCATGACACTCGACAATATCCAGGCAAGCATACAGCAAGGTACGAGCATCCCGATTTCGGTCGTCAGTGCAGCCGGTGCGCAGACCGTGTTTTACGATGCCAACCTCAATCTGCAGGTCACGCCGCATGTCACTCGTGACGGAAATGTATATCTTAAGATCGACATCTCGAAAAACGAGCCGGATTTTGGTAATACTGGTGCAAACGGTGATCCTTCGATCATTCGTAAACAGGCCCATACCGAGCTGCTCATTCCCGATGGCGACACGACGGTTATCGGCGGTATCTATACGCGAAACACAGGCCAGTCCATGTCGAGCGTACCATTCTTTGGTTCGATTCCTATCCTGGGTTACCTGTTCCGCAGCACATCCGAAACCGACAACCGCACCGAGCTGCTCATCTTCATCACGCCCAGAATCATCAATCGCGATGCATCCATCGCCGCGTCAGGCCACGGCTCCTTTATTCCGCCGGTCGAGCGCGAAGACAATTCCAAAAAGTAAAATCCCCAATCGGATTTGAGGAGTACTATCATGAAAAAAATACTGTCTTTCATCGCGATGACCAGTCTTTGCGGCGCAGCGCTTGTCGGTTGTGTCGATGATAATCAAAGTGTCTTGCTCAAAGGGCTTGTGGCTGGCGATTCGTGCAATGCCACCGGCGACAATACGATGCTTTCGGGCATTGCAACGCCTGCGTTCGACTGCGAGTTATGGCAATGCGTCGATACGACGTCGATTCTTGCCTATGTCAACGTCGTGAACAACAACGTTTCGGACACCGTATGGAGCTCGTCTGGCGGCAGCAGCTCGGGCAGCACGCTTGATTACGATATCCCGAACTACAACATGATCTACGTCGACAAAGTGACGGTGAAATGCCTCGATGTCGACGGCGATAAATCCAAATGTGATGGCGTCTCGGACGTCATCTACAAAATGAACGTTCCGACAACTGCCGGCGGCGGTATGTGCCATCAGACGATGTTCGATTTCTCGTCGTTCGTCGCTTTGCTCGGCAACACAGTTAATATCGAAATCGTCGCGCACTATCACGACACCGGCAACATCAAGGGTGACACCAATGCTGTGGTCATCCCGATTGTCAAAGCAGAATGCAGCGAAGAAACTGCATCGAGAACGTGCGAGCTCAAAGCTGACGGCGATCTGTGCGTGAACCCGAACCAGTGCAAGGGTGGCATCTGTGAGCCGGAAGACGAAGGCAGCACGCGCAACGTCTGCAAATCGCCGCAAAAAGAGAACGAAAATCCAAACGGTGGCAAATAATCCCAACCCAGTATCCAAAATGAACAAAAGCGCCTGCAACCGGGCGCTTTTTTTTGCGTTTGTGCGCTCGCCTATGCCTTGCCGGCATACGGCTCGCCGGCGCGGCTATTCTGCGAATACGCCGCGCCATGATTTATTAGAAATCCAGACCAATACCGTCGTCTTCAAGCATCTCGATTTCGTGTGGTTTGAGCAGCAAATCCAGCTCTGTTTTGCCGGACCTGTGCGGCGCCTGCATGACGGTGCCAGTGAGTTCGCGAAGCGTTTCGTTGATGTTATCGATCAGGCTGTCGTATCGGCTGTTGTTGCGCAGCGGCACGACGACTTCAAGCGTGATACACATCAGGCGATAGGACGAAATCAGGCTCTTTCGTGCTTCTTTAACGGTATCGTAATCTTTTCCTGTCGTTGCCTGTTCGTAGGCATCGTGAACGGCCATAAAATGCGCATATTTTTTGTGCATTTCTTCGAGCCAGTCGTCGACGCGCGCTTTTTTGAGCAATTCAACCGGCAGCACATCCATCATCTGCATGAGCTGTTTGAGGCGCAGATATTCTTCGGCATACGGCAGATCGGTAGGATTTGAGATACGTGCAAACGTCAGATTGACCTCCATCGCAGCTTCACGGCGCTCATCATTTGGGGATTTCATGCCGGCCATCAGTTCATAGAACAGCCCCAGCCAGATTTTGTCGGCTGCAGCATCGGCATCGCGCAATTCTTCGAGCCGTGAATCGTCCATTTGGGTCAACGTTTGCTCAAAAGTATTCAACCGGGCCTGGAAATCGGTGCCAAGCTCTGGACTGCATTCGCCAAAGGTTTTATCGATGACATCTTCAACACCGCGGAACAGCCGCAACAGTTCGTCGTCTCGCAAATCATCCAGCCGCAATCGTAAAATCTTTTTTCCCATTCTATTTCTCCAACGCAACCGGAATTAAAAGACCAAATCCAGATGCGGTTCAATTTCAATCAGCATGCGATTGAGCGTCATGATGGGCAACCCTTGTATTGCCGTAGGATCGTCGCATTCTATCGACGAAAACAGCCTTGATCCGCGCGATTCGATTTTGAATGAACCGGCGCAGTCCAATGGATTGTCGGCCTGAACATACCGCACGATCATTTCGTCACTCATATCGTTGCGAAAATGCAAAACCGCACGGTTCTGTTCTTCGAGCAGTATACCTCTGTACAATACAACGACACTTGTGGCAAGTATTGGTGATTTCCCGCGCAGATTCTGCAATTGCTTGCATGCATTTTCAAAAGTGCCGGGTTTCCCGACGAGTTCAGATCCATTGAATAGTCCCTGATCTGAAGCAATGATGATACTGTTTGGGTATTTTGCAGCCACGCTTGATGCTTTACCGCGCGCGAATTCGGCGATTTGCTCCAGCGGATGCATGCCATCTATCGGCTTTTCGTCGTATTCCGGTGCGACGCATTCGGCGTGAATGCCAGCGGCTTCGAGCAGTTGTTTTCGATATTTGCTGGTGCTTGCAAGGATGATGAACATGATATTTTCCTAAAGATAGTGTGGTGCAAAAGACCGGGGCGTTACGGGGCAAAGCCCCGTATCGGGGGTAGCGGCGTATCGAAGCTGCAGAGACGTGCGATCGCACGTCTCACAGCGAGATAGCCGCGCAGGGGGCCTGGCCCCCTACTTTATCCACAAAGCGGGACGGACGCCAACCGATGCGGCATCCACAATTTCTCCGTATTCCATATTTCCAAGGTTGTTTACGGTTACAGCGTAGTTCGTCACGGAGTCCGGCGATCGAAGCCACCAGAACGTTCCATAATGGAAGTTTGTATAATTGTCATACTGAACAATTTTCTTATCAAAAGTGTTTGCAATGATGGTGACACCTGGAATTCCGCGATAGGCGTAGTCCGTGGCATAAGCCATCCTATCCTCATATGATTTCAGATAAACCGGACCTTCACAAGGCGTCTGATCGTTCGGAGGTTCGTATCCGGCTTCACACAGGCTCAGCAAAAAGACTTTATCTTCAGTATCTTCGCCGCCTTCGGTGCCATATTTCGGATGATCCAGATTCTTATTTGTCACAGTCTGGATGCACTTTAATTCTTCTTTATTAAACGCGTGATTGATAAACCCTGCATTGTCTCCGGAATAATCCTCGCCATCGTTATTCGCGTCTTTGCCAAAACTATTCAACCACGAACGCAGGGTGCTTCTTTCCCACGTTATCGCATTGCGCTGTAGATTATATGCTCTTGGTTCAAGCACCCATTTGGCGAGCAGCAGTACGCCTTTTTGTTCATCAATGGCCAGCACTTGCCAATCCAACGGCCATTCCACTGGTTTGTTATCACCATCCATGAACTGTGGGTAACGTCCGATCCTGATTTCATCGCCAACATTTACGCCATCAATCAGTTCGCTGCATGTCGTACACGACTTGCCATCTGCAGCAAGAAAAGAACCTGCCTCACAATCTTTGATAACACACCGACTCTC
>CAMKRB010000074.1 GCA_946415045.1 uncultured Myxococcales bacterium | reverse complement strand
CATGCCCCAATGGGTGCGATGCAGATGGTAAATCGTGTAAAGAATGCGTTGCCGGATGCAGCAATGACACACAGATTGCCTGTGACAGTGCGGGTAAAATCGTCGAGACCCCATGTATCAATGGGTGCGATGATGATGGAGAATCGTGCAAAGAATGTGTCGCCGGATGCATCGACGGTGCGAAAATTACCTGTGACAGTGCGGGTAAAATCGTCGAGACCCCATGTATCAATGGGTGCGATGATGATGGAGAATCGTGTAAAGAATGTGTTGCCGGATGCATTGACGGCTCGCAGATTACATGTGACAGTGCGGGTAAGATCGTCGAAACTCCATGTGTTCGTGGATGTGATGCATCAACGTCTGTTTGTGCACCTGATAACGAGGAATATAAAGCAGCCAAAACCTCATGCACGACGTTTGAACGTTATTGCATTGATGCGCACACCGCATTTGAATGCTCCGATTATAACAATTGGGAAGGCGGTATCGATCCCTATATCGAGCATTGTGGGGCAAATCGTGTTTGTACCGGCGGTGTTTGTGTGATTCAAAACAGCAATAAATGCGGTTCGGACTATTGCAAGGATCTTCATACGCTTGTGACGTGCGTGAATGGTAAGGCCACCGAAACGCCTTGCGGCAGCGGTAAGAAATGTTTTGATCGTGCGTGTCGCAATGATACAAATGTTGTTGCATGCAGCTCATCGGATGATTGTGATGCGGCAACCGAGACCTGTTACAATGGTTTTTGCTATGTAAAAGCTGATTTGGAACTGGCTGAAGGCGAGGCTTGTGCCTGGAATGGATTTAAAGAGTATTGCAAGGACGGCAAAGAGTACAAATGCGGCGATGATGATTACAATCCTGTTGTATTTGTGAACGATTGCGGGCCATACAATGGTTGTACAACGGTTGTACAAAAAGCCTACCAAAAAGATTATGCAGTGTTGAATGCGACATGCCGTGGCAATACCGATGAACTGTCAGCCTGCACACAAGCCGGTTCAGTGATGAGCCGATGCTATAATTTCTATGATCCTGATTTCCCGGTTTATATGAGTCTGACCTCTGTATGTGTGCCTGGTTCCGATGGTGAAATGTATTTTGCAATCGATCGCGATCAGGTTGCGTGCACTTCACCATGCGATGAGGCAACAGGTTTTTGCGCCAAATAATAGCGAGCAATTGGAGAATATACATGACCGAAAAGAATATATCGAGGCGAACCGTTCTAAAGCTCATGGGGGCTGTGGCAGGTGCCGCAGCGTTGGGAACATTACCGCAGCTTACAGGATGTCATAAGAATGAGCAGGATGTTCGTTCATCTGATGTACAACCGGAAGCTCCATCGGATGCAAAGGCTTTTGCAACCAAACGCATCGTTCTGTTTTTTACCGGCACGGGTAACTGTTTGTATGTTGCCAAGTCTTTGTCGGATGCGCCTGTGAGTATTCCCCAGGCGATGAAAAAGGGCGAGTTTGAATACGAGGCCGAAGAAATTGGTATCGTTTATCCGATATATGGTCAGATGCCGCCCAATATGGTGCGAAAGTTTATGAAGCAGGCCAAATTGAAATGCCGCTATTTGTTTGCGGTTGCGACCTATGGCAATGTCAAGGGAGGTTCTGTCGAGGTATTCCAGCGCATCGCCGGTGAATATGGATTAAAGTTTGATTATATTGCGACTTTGTTGATGGTCGATAACTGGCTGCCCATGTATGATATGTCGGAACAGGTCAAACTTGACAAAAAGATCGACGAGAATCTTGCAGCAATCAAAGCAGATATTGATACAAACAAAAAATATATCGAACCTGTGAGCGACGAGGAACATCAAAAAGCAGAGAGTTTATATCAGCGCACAGAGGGCATCTTCTTGCCGGATGGTGTTCATGCAAAAGCAGAAGAGTGGTTTACGATAACAGATCGCTGTATAAGCTGTGGCATTTGCGTGCGCATTTGTCCGCGTTCGAATTATAGAATCGAAGTCGAACAAGCGGTTACGAGCGGCGAATGTGAACTGTGTCTGGCCTGTGTGCATGCATGTCCGCACAAGGCGATCCAGCTCACGAAAGGTGAGAAGAATCCGAATGCGAGATTCCGCAATCCCAATGTCAAATCCAGCGAAATTCAGCGCGCAAATAATCAGCACCAGAGTTAGTGTTGAAATATAGAATCGCGAGCCGTATGCGCGCAGACGAGCGGGCGACAGAATGTCGCCCGCCGGCGAGCACATAGGCGAGCGGCCTGGCCGTATGCCAAAGGCAATAGGCCAGGCATTACCACACTGTTTTCATCAGTGCGATGAGAGATGGCATCAGTAATATGGCGTTATACGAGATGTGCAGCAGAATTGACTGATAGATTGCGCCCGAACGCACGCGCAGAATTCCCGAAACGATCGACACGAGCGCGATGGGAATGAGTGCCCACAAATGTTCCATTGATTGTGGTACGTGCATGAATGCGAACAGAATGGTTGTGATCGCAATGGCGATAACATTCTGAAGCTTTGGATGGCGGGTATTGGGGCCGGGCATCAGGCTGGTCTGGATCACGGCTCTGAACAGGCACTCCTCGCATACGCCGGCCAGAATCGCAAAATAGGCCGTCAGATAACCGGTGGATACGAGCTTGGACGCGAGCTCCGACAGGTTGATTCCGGGGTCTGGCGCAATCCCGACACTTATGAGCGCAATAAACACCAATCCGGCTGCAGCCCAGAATGGCAGACCAATAGATTCTTTGCGCAGTTCGTTGTCGTCGCCCGTATGTGATGCTTTGCCTGCATTGTTGGCGAAAGCAGGAGCTTTCGTCTTCGGTAAAAGGTCTTTAATGAAAATTTTGCCGCTCACCTTATTGAAGACAGGCTTTCCCCACCTGAAGACAGCGGCTATCCCCAGAAACGATATAAAATTGCTGCCCAATAAGACGAACATTTCGGCAAATCCCGGCAGAATCTCGCGATCTGTTGGACGGGGCGGCATCATGAATCTCGTGATCAGATAGCTGAGCAGGAGCACGCCCAAGAAGGCTAAAAGCGCATTCAGCGGATGTGGTGTGGTTCTGGTTTTGGGCAGGAACAGGCCGCTTTTGGATGCGAACACAACGCCGATCCATAGCAGCAGCAGGAACAGTACTATGGATAGCAAATCGTACCACGATGCCGGGGAGTCTTCATGTATGGCGATGGCAAATGTATTGTCCGGTGTGAGGACCTGCCGTAGTTTATCTTCGGGGGCATAGGGGGCATATTTGTTGGTAAATGGGTCTGAGATGCTGCACTGTGGGTTGCTGCCCAGATTGCGGGCGTTTGGTGCGGCAGACTGCAGATCGAGTACGCGCGGAGGATGAAATTTAATCAATCTATGAGAGAGCTGGTCAACTCCATACACTTCCCCGAACAAGGCGCTGAGGCTAGGATACTCATCATCCAAAAAGGCTTTACCATCAATCAGCTCATTCTTATTGCTGATTCTATAGGAGCTGAGCGCATTTTGGGGGGAATCGTCCCAATCGTACCAACTAACGGCATTCCTGAAGTCTATGCAGCTGTCTAGCCCCGGCGTACACGAGTCTTTGTCCGGAACGCACAGAATCAGGGTATGGTTATGACCTTTTTCGTTGTCGATGACGACGGCCTCACCCTGTCTGAACACTGTCTCACCATCCGTTCTCTGGCTGAGTACAATGGTGTGCCAAACGAAGATAATGGCAGCCAGTGTGAAAAGCACGCCTGCAACAATTCTGAAAGTTTTTCTATTCACCGTCGCCATTGGTATGCGCCTCAGGATCCACAATCTGAGGAATGACTTTGCGGATAAAGATATCGACGATATCCGGATCGAGTGCACCGTAATCTGCTTCTTTTCTAAGAATCATTGCGGCATCGCCAAATGCATGGCGCGTTTTGTACGAGCGGTCGCCTCCGGTGAGCGCATCGAATATATCGCATACGCTAATCATGCGGCTTTGCATCAGAATCTGGTCGCCCGATATGCCGTAGGGGTAGCCGGTTCCGTTGAGTTTTTCGTGGTGCTGCAGCACAAACAGCGGCACATTGGCCCAACGCTGGGGCCAGGCGATTTGTGACAGATATTGCCATGAAATCAGCGCATGTTTTTGGATTTCATGGCGCTCATCGGCATTCAGCGTACCGAACGGAATGCACAAACATTCGAGTTCTTCGGCGGTCAAAAGCGGCAGTCCTGGAAAAGACGAGACTGTCGTCTTGCGCATTTCATTCAGATATCTGAGATCCTCGTTTGTCGGATGGACATCTGCCTGAACGACTCGCGTGACGATTTCGCGGTAATGCTCGAACTGCTGCGGTGAACGATAGTTTTCACCGAGTGTTTCGACGCTCTGGGTCGCAAACCACGCCGAAAATAAATCGATGCGCTCCAGCAGGTGCTTGAGTTCATCAGACCGCAGTTTTGCCGATTTCAACAAAATCTCGCGTCGCAGCACGACTTTTCCGATATCGTGCAGGAGCGAAGCAAACCGCAGTTCGTCGATGTGGTTGTGTGAAAACGAGACATTTTTGAAGGCCGGCGACTGATCCGATTGAATGGCCTGCGCCAGATACATCGTATACTGAGATACGCGCATGGAGTGGCCCGCAGTCGCTGGATCCCGCGCATCCATCACGGCGATCATGGCACGGATAAAACCTTCAAAAACGCTGCTCAAATCGGCATTGTAAACCGTTCGTTCAAATGCATACGCCACCATGTGCGCCAGTCGTGCAATGGCATCCAGCTCGCCGGATGTGATGCGTTCGGCTGAATCGCTGGCGACGACAAAAACACCGATTTCACGGCTGGATGTCACCAGTGGTGCCACAATTGCCTGGTGGTCGTCGGTCTTGGATACATACAGCTCGACGTTGTGCCCGTTCAGTGCACTCAAAAACTCGTCTTTTGACAACAGATGCGGCACGATGCCGTTGTTACGCGCTCGCTCGTAAACGCACGAAAAACTGTCCCGCACCGAGTCGATCTGCCAGAACGCCACATGCGATGCTTTGGGGAGCTGCTGCAAAATGGACTTCGCCACATGCGCCATCACGCCCTGGTGATTCGTTCGCGCCATCAGATGCGTCGACATGTCGAGCAAAAATCCCAGCAATTCCACGTTTTTCGACGGCGCGAGCGCGTGAATCGATATCGCCGTCTTTCGACTCATCGACACGTTCTGCCCAGAATTGCTTTTGCCCGGCACATTCTGACAACGAATTACCGTCTGACCCACAGACAGCGTCGTATCGCCCGCCAATGCTATCGATTGCGGCATCTGGTGGCTGTACAGCAGCACATCGATTGTCGACGACTGAACGCGCGATCCATGCAGACTTTGCAGATCACAATACGCATAGTGCCCCGCATCGTGGTTACACGTGAACCGCCCGTGATATTCGCTCACCTCGTTGTCGGTCAGCCGAAAATCATTCCCGGGATCGGTCCCGATATTTACGGCACTTTGTTGAAAACTCAGGCATTTGCCTGCATCTTTGCCGTATACGACCTGCAACTGTAACATAGATACCTTGCATACAATTGGACAAAAAGACGCACATCCGTCCTTCATGTAGGCAATCATACCACATTATTTTGTTTCCTACACGTGAAAGTTGAATATTTATCCAAGAAAGATATGGAAGGAATAAAATTAAATTCTCGTATGTTTAAGTGAATTTTATTTCGTTCGCACGCTATCGTCCCCTGCGGGGCCGATACGCGTTGCGCCGGTGCCTATTGTGCCAGGGCACAATACGGCCCCGGAATACTATGCATTTCCTGGCTTTCCCGGAATTGCTTCCCCGCACCCATATTCTTTCAGGTACTTTGAAAACGACATCAGCAGGCCTCTAACCGCCATCGTTACGAGTTTTGAATCTGGGGTGTCCTCAATAATCACAAGCAATTCACCGGGATTATCGCAGTCTTCGGTCGTCGTGACGAGCAGGCTCGACCTGGATTGCACGGTATGTGCCCAGGGATTTCGCATCAGCAGTCTGCAGCGGTTCGGTGACTCCTCTCGCTTTTCGAGTTCAAGCAACGGAATGCGAGCCAGGCGGCATAACAGACGGCTGCTCGCAATTTCGTCGACCTGTACCATCCGCTGAAAATACCGGGGCAGCCACTGCATCAGCAAATCCGCGATTTCGGATACACTGCGTCTGGGGCCGGATATCACGCGCTGCGCATAACCGCCGGTGTGCGCTTTTTCACCTGGTTTTGATTTGAGAAGCAGCGGGGTTCCGGAAATATCCCGCTCGAAAATATCGGCAATATCTTCGCGTATTCTGCGGTCATTCCTGTCTTCTTCACCAATCGCCTGCGCCGTATGGAATCGCAGTGTTTCGTTCAAAAGATGCGCACGTGAACGCGATTCAGGGTCGACGGAACATTTCAGGGTCTTCAGTGCATGCAGTTTATGGCGCGATTTCTGTATCTGCGCTTTGACATCGGCATATGACAATACCGCGTTTCCCGACAGAATTCTGCAGGATGCCGTGTTTTCAGACAGGGCATTGAGCATGGTTTCAAACAACCGCAATTTGTGCACCGGACTTGTCAGATTGAGCCAGTCGGTGGCTTCGGAATCGGTCCGGGACTGCGGAATACGCCCGGATTCAAGTATGCCCAGCATCACTGCGTCGTCTTCACTGATTACCGGCATCGTCTGGATGATGGAGAGGCTGCTGCAGCTCGATTTAAAAATGCGGATGATTTGCCGCCAGAAAGCATAGTGTGTACTCAGGTTTTTGTAATCGTTCGGAAAATAGCGGGTGACGAGAACGACGTGGCATTGGGGATGCTGCGCAATACTTCGGGCGAGATTGGCTGCTGCGACGAGAGCGATATCGGGGGCATATCCCCGGTCCGTATGAATGAGTGGTGGCGGCGTCAGACCAAAGTAGAGCAGGGTATCGATATCACCCAGCATGGATGCGGTATTGCGGGCACTTATCAGCGAACCGGTTCGCCACTGAATATTAGGAATACCTTCGCAGGATACGTCGTTTAGCCCCAGAAACCGAAGGTCTGGGTTACCTTTGCGGTTGTTCCATGCGATAAATGAGGCGAGCATTTGATCGAATTGTCCGGCAAGTGCAATGGTTTTTGTCATATGGGACTCCAAAAGAATCAGGCAAATGATGTCGTGCGCAGCGGGAGAATATCGCTGTGCTTTGGGATGTGGGTCGCCGTCTCTTTTGCGTTGGGGTTGTTCAACCACGATTCACGGATGAGACGAAGTGTTTTAAAGAAGATCGGGCTTAAACGTGCAAGAAATTCAGTTATTCACGGTTGGTTAAGATATTTTGTCGAATTTAATTTTGTATGGTAGCAAAGTTTATTATAATCCAGCCACCATCCTCTTGGGGGATTTCTTTTCTCTGTCACAGGATTTTGAAACATGATGTCAGAAAAATCAAAAGCAGCAGAAGAAAAAGGCGTGAGTGCCGAAAAATCGTCACAGAATGAGCAGGCGCAGGAGATGTCGCAGTTTGATGGAGACATACGGTTTGGAGACGACCGGATGTTTGACGACGATCTATTTACCACGTTTCCCGAAGGAACGCGTATTTTCATCGAAGGAAACAGCGTGACGTTTGAAAATATGACGCCCGATTTGGCAGAGGTTGCCCAGAGTCTGAATCCGGAGGACAAAAACATCGCCGAAAGGGCGACGAAACCGCGCAAAAAATCCCGCAAAAAGTCCTGATTTGATCGCAATTCATGGGGGCAGTTGTCCACTTGCATGCAAATATCGATTGACGATATCATGGCCATGGGTATAAAGGCGCGCGCACGGGACAATACCCCTGTTTTTGCACATCAAATTTTTTAAGGAAGATAATGATGATGGACTCAAGAGACGACGAAGATCGTGAGTATGACGAACTGGATGATGATTCATTTGACAATCCGGTTCTTGAGAGCGAAATCGAAGCCGATCTTATCGAGGAATGGTGCCCGGTATGCCGTGAAATCAAGCCGCATGCTGTGATTGGGAACGACAAGATTGCGTGTGCAGCATGCAATCACGAGCACCGTCGCGAGGTGGATGCGCCCGCACCGACTGCGGCTCGCAGTCTGTTAACGAGCGAAGACAAATCATCTCCCGAGGCACTGGAAGCAGCATGGGGTCGCCTCACAGATGGCGTCGAGCCTGCACCTTACTCCATACGCATGAAACTGTCGGAAGGGGATGTGATTAAGCACACCAAGTTTGGCAACGGCATTGTTATCGAAATGATCGATTCGACAAAAGCCGAAGTCCTTTTCAAAGATGGTTTGCGCAAACTGGTATGCGGAAAATAAAAGCAGCACAAATTTCCACGCGTTTCATTTGACGATTGCGCACTGTCGTGACATTATCCACCCGATGGCTTTTTTGTACCCGGAGGTACATGAACGCTGTCTGAAGAAATCAGCTCGCATTTTTAACAGGAAACTGCTGCATTTGTGCGTCGCAGTGTGGATCATCTGCGCATGTCTGTTGTGTGGCGGTTGTGGTTCGGATCCGGCTTATCGCGATGATCCGTGCGATGTCGTTCGCGAATATCTGGTTGCTGTTGAAATGCAGGATAATCAGGCGGTCTGGGCATTTCTGTCGGGGGATACGCGAAAAAAACTCGACGATAAGGCTGCTCAGTTCAACGATCTCCCGGAACATGGCAATAATCGGGATGGCGTCGATATGTTCCGTACAGGGCATGTGCTTTCGTCAACCCGGGAATACAAAAAGTTGGTATTGGCTTCTCAAAACAACGATTCGGCAGACGTAGACATCGTGCTGCATGACGACAAAACCCTGCGCATCCGTCTCACGAAAGAAAGCGGTCGCTGGGCAATCCATTTGCCGATCTGATGATACAAGGTGCCAGATGAGCGATTTGATTCAGAGTATTAATGTGGGCGATATCATCGCTGAGCGCTACGAAGTTAAAGAGGTTATGGGCCGTAGCGAACTCGGGCTTACCTGCCTTGTGCAAAGCCCAAGGACGCACGAGAACTTCCTGGTCAAGCAGCTCAGTTTCCCCTGTGATGAAGCCAAAACCGAGGAAATCAACCAGTTTATCACGCCCCTGCGCAGAATTGAGCATCGCAGCATTTCGTCGCTCAAAGACTTTGTGGTCGAGAATGGCGTGGGCTATGTCGTGATGGAATACATCGACGGCGAAACACTCGAATCACACCTCGCCTCGCGCCGTGAACGCGGACAGATCCTCGGGCTCAAAGCTGCCTATAGCTTTTTGGCCAACCTCTGCATCGGTCTCGATCTCGTTCATCAGGCCGGTTATGCCTACGGATGCATTAATCCGCATACCATCTTTGTGACCAAACAGGGACGTATCCGTATCGCCAATTATGCCTGCGCTGCCATTGCCGAAAGATATCTCCCCGATGCACAGCGAAACACCTATTTCGGCGGGCCTTTTGCCGCTCCCGAAGTCAAGGCAGCTCGCTTCCAGGCCAAACCGCCTTCGGATGTCTATTCGCTCGGTCTGCTCTTCGCTGAATTGCTCAGCACCACGTCTCTCTCCGAGTACACCGGATCCAACGAGACTTTCGTTGCCAGCATCCCCGGCGTGACGACCAGTGTGAAGGAATTGCTGTTCCAGGCCATTCAGACCGAGATGGGCGAAAGGTTCAAGACTGCTCAGGCTTTTAAGGACACGCTCAAGCGGGCAATCGATGCCCCGGGCGACAGCGATCTGTCCTCGATCGTCGTGGGCGTCAACGACCTCCGCGCGCTTTCGGTAAGCGCTGATATGCCGGTCATCGATCCCGCCATGGTGCGAAAACCTGACCTCTTCGACACGGATTCCGAAAAAACACCCTCCCGTAACATCAAACCCGAAGTCTGGATCTTCCAGAAAGATGGCATGGATTATGGGCCTTTTGATCACGATGCACTCATCCAGAAATTCTACGATGAAGTCATCACCGAGTCGACCAGCGTCTTTAATACTTCGACAAAAGCCAGACAAAATCTCGGTTCGATTCCGGAATTCGAAAAAGAGGTCATCGATTATCTCCCGCTGCGCGAGAAAAATCGCGCCCAGAGACTCGCTGAGCAAAAAAAGAAAGAAAAACGTATTAAAGCCGGCGGATTCTCTGCCGCTCTCATCATCGTTGGCGCTGTCGCCGCTGTCTTGCTCATCCCCGTCATCATCCTCGCTCTCAAGCCTGCGCCCGAAGCGCTCGATTTTATCGGCGCATTCAAGCCGTTTGAAAAACGTTTTGAAGTCCCAAAAGTCGAGGAAATGTCACTCAATGTCGATGATTCTCAGGCCAAGGCTCTGTTCGATCCCAAAGCCACCGAGGCTGAACGAGAAGCCGCTTACGCCAAATGGGAAGCCGAACATCGTAAGAAATATGCCGGCATGCGGAGACCTAAAGGTGAAAAAGCTGGCGTCCATGGCGGACTGGGCGAAGAAATCGATACCATCGTTTTCACCGGCGAAGATGGCGAGGAACTCGAACCATTGCAGGATTGGGAAATCGAAGAACAGTGCATGAGCCCCCGTATCTACCGAAAATACAACGAATGCTTCGTTAATTACGCAGGCGGCCGACATATGAATGTCACCATCAGCTTCACCATTCAACAATCCGGCGTCGTTCGTAATTTCTCTACCACCACCAGCGGCGAACTCAACGACTGCCTCATCTCGGCGCTCTCTTCCATCAAATTCCGTCAGTTCGGCGGTATGACCAAAAAAGTTAAACTTCCCGTTTCTTACTAATCTTTTTCGATAGCCAATTCATGGACAATCTCAGTGACGAGCAACTCGTCATCAATATTCAGGCCGGAGACCGAAGCGCTTTCGAGCAGCTCTATTGGCGCTATAAAGATCGCGTCATCGGCGTCGTTTATGGGGTTGTCCACGATAGGCAGGATGCGCTCGAAATCACTCAGGAAGTTTTTGTCCGCATCTACAAAAATATCGATAAATTCCAGCCCAATACCCGCTTTTTTACCTGGGCTCACCGCATCGCATACAACCTTGCGGTCGATAAATACAGACGTAAAAAAATTGCAAAAGAGGTCGAGTTCGACGGCGATTATCAGAAAAATTTCGCTCAGAACGAAGTCGAACTCAAACCCTCCCTCGACATCAATCCCGAAATGGCTTGCGAACGTTCCGAATTGCGCGACAAAATCTCAAGCGCAATGGCTGAATTGTCCGAAAAACAACGCACCATCATTACCCTGCGGGAGGTCGATGGCCTGTCTTACGAAGAAATCGCCAGCGTCCTCGACATTCAGATCGGTACCGTCATGAGCCGCCTGCATTACGCACGTCTCAATCTGCAAAATTACCTGCGCCAGTACCTCGATTGCCCGGATGTAAAAAAATAGAACGGGTACACTGCTTTGTGCAAGCACATGCGCAGTTGCTCACGCCGCTTTCTGTGCACAGATGCGCGGCGTGGGCCGTGCTATGCCGCATCCTGCGCCATACGCACGGCCTGTCTGATACGTCGCCAGTCCATCAGACCCGCGCCAATGCCAATTAAGAGCTCCGATACCCCGACGATCACGAAGCAGTACCATTGCACATGGCTGCTTCCTGATGCTGCGATCGATCCCGGATGGATGCCGCCAAAAAATCGAACCGCGACATGCGTAAAAAACATCGATGGCAGCCCTAGTACCAGCAGCGTCGCAGTGAATTTGCGATTGCCTGCCAGATTGTCTCCAAAAATCCTGCATGAAATTCGCCACGATAGGAAAATCAGCGTCATCAGCAGCATGCCGGTGATCCGTGGCTCCCATACCCACGCAGCTCCCCACGCGTGATATCCCCACCATGCCCCCGTCCCCATCGTTGCAACGGCAAAAAGTAACCCCACATCAC